>NZ_JBEOXS010000027.1:19426-101031 GCF_040296705.1 Streptomyces sp. NPDC002055 | reverse complement strand
TGGAACACGCACGCCAGTCCACCGGCCAACGCCAACTCCCCTCCGACGTCCGCCTACTGGTCGCCCACCAGGGCCCGCACCGCGTTGAATGACGGGGCGCTGCGTACCAGCCAGGCTGAGACTCCCTGAGTCCCTGCTGGCCTCTGCTGGACCAACCGAGCAGCTTGAAGCAAGCAGCCGAGGAGTGAGCCCGGCCGGACATCGGCTGACCGGGCTGACGGCCGAGAATCCCGTCGATCACCTGCCGGTGATCCCGCCACCGTCCACAACGCCGGTTACCGACCGGCAGGAACGGCCGCAGCCGCTCCCACTCGGCATCTGTCGGATCACCCCGACCCATGTCGGCAACGACGAGCCCACCAGCCGACAGGCACGTGATCCGCCGAACAGGCCCCGGCGTGCGGGCCTAGTTCGCCGGGTTCGTCAGCTCCGTGCCGAAGCGGCCCTTCGACGCCGGGGCACCCAGGTCACTCGGGTCGATGAGTGACGAGTTCTTGGCGCTCAGCCCGTCGGTGCCCGCGTACAGCAGGGCCGCCGCGCCGACGCCCTCGGTGCGGTTCGGGATGCCCACGGCCAGGTCCGCCTTGCCGTCACCGTTGTAGTCGGCCGGCGAGACGGACGTACCGAACTTGTCGTTGCCCTCCATGGAGCCGGGGACGCCCTCGGTGTCGAGCGAGAAGGTCTGCGCCCCCTCGTCGGTCAGCCAGTTCTCGGTGCCCTTGAGCACGTTGATGGCACCGGCGTTGTTGAAGCCCCCAGGTGCCTCGGCGCCGGTGTTGCTGACCACCAGGTCGTCGTGGCCGTCGCCGTCGAAGTCGGCGAGCCGGATGGCCTCGCCCTCCTGCGCCTCGCCCTTCCAGTCCACCGGCTTGTCGGAGTCGAGCCCGTCGGCGGTGCCGGGGTAGGTGCGCAGCTTCTGGCCTTGCGGACCGTCCGAGAAGCCGGTGTCCGTGACGACGTCCTCCTTCCCGTCGCCGTTGATGTCGCCGACCACGGGGCGGTACTGCGCGAACGGCAGCGGGATGTCCTTGCCCAGCGGCGTCTTCTTCAGGCCCCCGGATGAGCCGGGCAGCACGCCGAGCGTGCCCTCGTCGGAGGGCGAGTCCTGGGAGGCGACGGTGACGAGATCGGTGTAGCCGTCCCCGTTGATGTCGCCGGAGGCCAGGTGCTCGACGCTGACGCCGCCGCCGGGCGGGGTGACGCTCGTCATCTTCGGGGTCGCGGTCTGCCGCAGGTTCTTCGCGCCCTTGACGAGCTGTACCTTCGCGCCGTCGGAGATGGCGATGTCGCTGAGGCCGTCCTTGTTGTGGTCGCCCACGGCCATCTGGTCGCCGAAGTGAGCGTTGGCGGCGACCCTTGGTGCGTGGAAGGCGATGGCGTCGCCGGACAGGCCGCTCTTGGAGCCGAAGACGATCGTGACGGAGCCGGCCTGCGTAGTGCTGCCGATGGCCTCGTTGTTCGCGGCGACGACCAGGTCGGCGTAGCCGTCCCCGTCCACGTCGCCACGCACCACGGTCGAGCCGAAGCCGTCCTTGGCCTCCGGGGTGCCGGGCACGCCCGCGCCGGCCTGCGTCAGCGTGCTGTGCCGCTGGGTGTCGACGCCGCCATTGGCGCCGTAGGTCACGCCCACGTAGCCCGCCTTGGACTTCCCGGAGACGGTGCCCTCGGGCGCTCCCACGCCGAGATCGGCGTGGCCGTCGCCGTCGAGGTCGCCCTCGGTGATCTTGCCCGGTTCGGCGGCACTCGTTGAGGGCTGGTCCTGGCCCCGCCCGTTGCCGTCCGTCCCTGCTGCCATGGCCCCGCCGGCCGCGGCCGCGACTAAGGCGGCGCCCACCGCGCCTGCCACCATGCTCCTGGTTCGGTTGCGCACAAATCCTCCAACGGATAACACATCGGTCGCCCCTCGGATCCGTCCTCCTGAGCTGTGGGCCCGGTGGGACGGAAGGGGTTACAGAGACAGACGGAAGTAAAAGCAGGACGGTTGCAGAGTGAACAGAAAATGACTTGCTCCAACACATGTGCGCAGCGCACGCCAACTCCGTTCCGGGGCAACGCACGTGGTGCCTATCGTCCGCTCCTAAGCAGCGGTATGCGGTCGAGTGCCCACCCGGGGGTGTGGTCCGGCACTGCGCCCTCGCCACCATGCCAGAGAGCTCCGGTAGCTCTGCTACCGGAGCTCTCCGGCCCCTTGCTATGCGCGGCACCGATCCCGGTGCCGCGACGCCGGTGAGGGCCGGGGCCTTCTCCCCGTCAGTCGTCGCCGGATGAGCGTGTCGTCAGACGAGCGTGTCGGCCGCCGAGGGAGCCGGGTGGCGCAGCGGGACGCCGCGCCGGCCGGGGCGGCGGTTGGGCGGCAGGCCCAGGTGGTCCAGCGTCTCGTCGGTGTCGCTCCAGTACTCGCCGATCCGGTAGATGCGCTTGGCCTCCTGCGGGGTGGCGATGTCCCGGCCGAGTTCATCGGCGATCCGGACGATCTGCTCGACCTGCTGGACGGAGGTGAAGCGCTCCTTGCGCGGGGACCAGAGGTTGTCCTCGATGCCGACGCGGACGTGCAGGCCCAGCGCGAGGGCGATGGCGTTCATCGGGAGCGTGGAGCGCATGATGCTCTCGATCGTGAGCACGGCGCCGTCGGGGGTGCGGCGGGCGAACTCGACGAGGTCGGCCGGGTGGACCCCGGAGGCACCGCCGCCGATGGCGACGTAGTTGAGGTTGACCGGGCCGGTGTAGACGCCGGCGCGGATCAGCCGCTCGACGGTTTCCAGCTGCGGCACGTTGGCGAGCATGAAGTGAGGCTGGATGCCGTTCTCGGTCAGCCGCTTGAGGTGTTCCAGGTAGAACTCCGGGCCCGCCTCGCTCACCAGGTCGCGGTACGCCGTGTGGAGCAGCGGGTTCTGCAGGGACGTGCCGGCGATGTCCTCCTGGGTCAGCAGCTCGACGATGTTCATCTGGACGGTGTTGATCGCGATGGTGACCTGGTCCGGCTTCGGGTCGAGCTCGGCCAGCATGTGGCGGGTGTCCCAGTCCAGCCACTTCGCCGCCTCGCCCTCCTTCTCGGGGGCGAACGATATGGAACCGCCGACCTGCAGGATCATCTCCGGCACGGCCTCGCGCAGCCGCGCGATCATCTCGTTGAACATCGACAGCCGCTTCGAGCCGTGGCCGTCCAGTTCGCGTACGTGGATGTGGAGGAGTTGCGCGCCGGCGTTGTAGCAGTCCACGGCCTTCTGGACTTGCTCGTCCATGGTCACCGGGATGTCGTCGCTGTCGCCCGGCAGCCACTCGGGCCCGTAGGGGGCGACCTGGATGACCAGCTTCTCCTGGTTCTCGGGCAGCAGTGAGTCGTCGAGGAAGTGCATGTCATGCCTCCGTGTGAGGGTGAACGGGATCGTGATGTCGGGTCAGTCGGCGTCGTCGGCGGACTTCTCGCGTGCGGCGAGTTCCTCGACCAGGAGCGGCACGCCGATGTTGCAGGCGTGGACGCCCACCAGCGTGGTCAGTTGGAGAACGGTCAGAATCTCCTCGGGGGTCGCCCCGAGATCCAGCGCGGTACGGATGTGACGCCGTACACCGGGCCCGTACATGTGGGTGGCCGAGGCGTCCAGGGCGATGCAGAGCAGTTCGATGAACTTCGGCTCCAGCACGCCGCTCGTCCATGGCCGCATGGCCGTGTCCATGAACTGCTCGGTCCAGGCCGGGTCCATCTCCAGCAGGCCGTCCCAGAGCGGATTCCAGGCGCCCCGGTCCCGCATCCGGTCCACGGCCGGGGTCAGCGGACGCCCCGCCGCAGGAGCGGGCGTGGATGGGTCATGCGTGGTCATGGGCTCAACTCCTTCTCGTGGGTGCCCGGAGGCGTCACTTCCGGGCCGCCGCCGGACACGGCGGCGAGATCCTTCTCGTAGCTGCGTGAGCCGAGCCGGAACGCGGCGGCCGCGGCGAGGCAGAACAGCGGCATCACGGCGAGGGCTGTCCCCAGACCGAAGGCGTCCGACAGCAGTCCCGTGAGCACCGGCCCGACGGCCAGGCCGAACAGGTTCTGCACCAGCGCCGCCATCCCGACCGCCGTGGCCCGCACGCTCGGGTGGACCACGTCGATCACGGCCGCCGGGGCGGTGCCGAGAGCCGCGGCCATGGGTAGCCCCGCGGTCACGATCAGCGCGTACTGCCCACCGCCCGGCCCGAGCACGCCGAAGGCGGTGAACAGCAGCCCCCACGCGCCTGCGGCGAGCACTGCCGGGACCATCAGCCTGCGCCGCGGGCGTCCGGCAGCGCACCGGTCGGCGAGGTGGCCGAAGACGATCGCGCCGACGAAGCCCGCGAGGATGAACAGTGCGGTCCTCATCCCCGCCTGCGCGGAGGACAGGCCGTAGGCGCGGCCCAGGTAGCTCGGGAGCCAGGTGTAGAGGGTGGACAGCACCACCAGGTTGAGGGCACCGCCGAGGTAGCACCACACGGCCGTCCGCGACCGGAACAGCTCGCGCACCGTGGCCGCCAGGTCCGGCTGCCCGGAGTGATCCCGCTGCCCGGAGTGAGCCCGGTCGGCCGTCAGCCCCTCGCCCGCGCCGGAGCCGGCCCCGCCCGCTCCGCCCGCGCAGGACACGCCGGGAGTGCGGTAGTCGCGCACCTTCAGGAAGACCAGCGCCAGCAGCAACCCCGGCACGCCGAACGCGCCGAGCGTCACCCGCCAGCCGAACCGCTCGGCCATCACACCTCCGAGCAGCACCCCGAGCACCGCGCCCAGCGGCCCCGCCGCCTGAAAGACGCTCAGCACCGTCGCCCGCAGTCGCTGCGGGAAGTAGCCGGAGAGCAGCGCCGCCCCCGCCGGGCCGTAACCCGCCTCGCCCACGCCCAGCAACGACCGGGCGGCGAAGAGCTGCGCGTAGTTCCCGGAGACCGCGCACGCCAGCGCGGCCAGGCTCCACGCGCTGCCCATCGCGGCGATCGTCCTCACCCGGCCCCAGCGGTCGGCCAGCCGCGCGGCCGGGAGCGCGAAGACGGCGATCGTGACCGACACGGTGGTGACCAGGGCCCCCAGGGCGGTGTCGGACAGACCCCATTCCTTCTTCAGGTAGGGGAACGTCGACACCACGATCTGCCGGTCGATGTAGTCGGTCACCGCCAGTGCGACGACCATCAGCGCCACGCCCCAGGCGTAGCGTCGCGGCACAAGATGCGCGACGGAGCCCGAAGCGTCCAGTACCAGCGGTGGTTCACCGGGTCCCGGCCCTCTCCTCATGCCCACCTGCCCACCTCCAGGCTCACGCCCCGTGTTGCTGCAAGTGCCGGAAGAGTAGGTCGGCGGAAGCGCCGGTGCTTTGCCTCAGGTGGCACAATGCTTGACACTTTGTGGCACTGCCCGTGCTCCTTCGGCTGCCGACCGGGAGGTACACCGGACGTGAAACTCCTCGTCCGCAACGCCGTGCTCACCGGATATGTCGAGTTGGTGCGCTCGTTGGGCGGTGACCTGTCGGCGCTGCTCGCTTCGGCGGGCCTGGACGCCTCCGATCTGGCCGTCCCCCACACCTGGATCCCGGTGGCCGCCGCCGCCGACCTGATGGAGCTCTCGGCCGCCGCGACCGGCCATGACGACTTCGGTCTACGGCTCGCGGAGAGCCGCAGGCTCTCGGTCCTGGGTCCGGTGAGCCTCGTCGCCCGCGAGGAGCCGGACGTCCGCAGCGCGCTCGGAGTGATCATGCGATACCAGCATCTGCACAACGAGGCGCTGCACAGCCGGATCACCGAGACCAACGGTCTGGCCACGATCGAGCTCGGCCTCGACCTGTCCACCCCGCGCCGACGCCAGACCACCGAGCTGCTCATCGGCGCCTTCCACCGCTACCTGCAGAACCTCGTCGGCAGAAGTTGGCGACCGGTCGCGGTGCTTTTCGCCCACGATCCACCGAACGACGCGACCACCCACCACCGTGTCCTGGGCCCCGCCGTCCGGTTCGGCCAGAACCTCAACGGCATCGTCGTGTACGTCAGCGACCTCGACGCGCCGAACCAGCTCTCCGACCCGCTGCTGCGCCCCTACGCCCGCCAGTACCTCGAGGCGATCGCGGCGCCGCGTCCCGCGGCCGGCGTGGACCGCGTCCGCGATCTGATCGAGGCCCTGCTTCCCACCGGCCGCTGCTCTCTCCACCAGGTCGCCCACAGCCTCGGCGTCGACCGCAAGACCGTCCATCGACACCTCGCACGGTCCGGTGAGACGTTCTCCTCGGTGCTGAACTCCCTTCGCGCGCAGCTCGCCCAGCAGTACGTCGGCAGTCATGCCCGACCCCTCACCCAGGTCGCGGCACTGCTGGGCTTCTCTGCCCCCAGCACCTTCTCCCGTTGGTTCCGCGACGAGTTCGGCACCAGCCCGACCGCCTGGCGAGCCGCCGCAGCTCGTCAGGAACGGTCGAGGGGGTAGCCGTACAACAGTGCTCTCCCGGTTTGACCTGGCTGCCCAAAGAAGATCACTTCGGGATCAGGCGCGGCGACCGGCTTGTGGCACACGCCGGCCTCCTCCGGCTGCCAGGTGTGATCTGCCCTGTCGAGACGGAGGCAGTGCGTCTGTTCTCCCTCCCGATGTGACGGCCCCATCCGTGCGGGCCGTCCGGCGTGGCGACGAAAGCCCCACAGCCGGCCCAGGGCGCCGTCGAGCGGGCGGAGGAGCCGCTGCTCCGACGCCTTGCCGGTGATGCGCATCGGGTTCGCGCACCACCGGCATCGTGCCCGGCGGTCGGGTTACGGCCGGGCCGGGCGGCGTGTCCGCACACTCCACCGGCCATCAGCGCGGGTGAGGTGTAGCGGGTGATCGAAGCACTTGCCGACCTGATCACTGGTCAGGACGTCGGAGACCGCCCCCGAGGCCAGACAGCTCCCGTCCCTCAGCAGCATGGCGTGCGTCGTACCGGGAGGGAGTTCCTCCAGGTGGTGGGTGACCAGAACCGACGACAGCTCCGGGTAGCTGTGCTGGAGCGTGTCGATCCGTTCGATGAGCTGCTCCCGGCCGGCGACGTCCAGTCCTGTCGCGGGTTCATCCAGCAGCAGCAGCCGCGGACTGGGCATGAGCGCGCGGGCGATCAGTGCCCTGCCACGCTCGCCCTGAGACAACGTGGGCCATCGCGCGTCGCGGCGGTCACCGAGACCGAGCAACTCGATGAGGCGGTCGGCGACGGCGGCCTGCTCGGGCGTCGGACTCCACCGGGGGACACATTCAATGGTGTTGGTCAGCCCGGTCAGCACGACGTCCCGAACCCTCAGGGGCGAGCCGAGTCCGTGGCGCGGGTCCACATGCCCTACGTAGGAGCGGAGTTGGCGCAGGTCGACCCGGCCCAGCTGGTGCCCCAAGACTTCCACGGTGCCCCTGGTGGGGTGAGCGCGTGCCCCCAGGAGGCTGAGCAGGGTGCTCTTGCCGGCGCCGTTGGCGCCGAGCAGTGCCCAGTGCTCACCCGGCCGTACGGTCAACGACACATCGTGCAGGATCGGATTGTCGTCGCGGACGAGGTCGACACCGTCCACGCGGAGTACGGGCGATCGGGAGCCGCTCACCGTTCGGCCTGCCCGGCCCGGTTGACGGCTGCCAGGACGGCGTGGACCGACGCGGCGAGAAGGGAGGTGTCCCACCCGGCTCCCCAGTACGTGGCCCCGTCCACCCGGCACTCGGCGTAGGCGACGGCGGGGCTGCCGGGCCCCACGGCGGTGGCGTGCTCGGCGTAGTTGAGGATGTCGACGGTGATCCCGGCCCCGCCGAGGGCATGAGCGAGCGCCGACAGCGGTCCGTTGCCGGTGCCCTGGTGCGAGCGGTCCTGCCCGTTTTCGTTCAGTACACAGGTGAACCGATGCTCGCCGGGCTCGATTTCGGTGGTGTTCCAAGAACTCAGCGTGACCGGACCGCTCTGGGCCGGGGCGATATAGGTGGTGTCGAACAGCTTCCACAGATCCTCGTGCGAGAGCTCCTGCCCGCTGGCGTCGGTCGCCTGCTGCACCGTACGGGAGAAGTCCGGGCGCATCGCCCTGGGCAGGTCCAGGCCGTGGTGGGCGTGGAGCAGATGGGCGATGCCACCCTTGCCGGACTGGGAGTTGATGCGGATGACTTCCTCGTAGGTACGCCCGATGTCACCCGGGTCGATGGGCAGGTATGGCACCGCCCAGGGAGCCTCCTCGGGCGAAATGCCCTGCTCCGCTGCCTGCTTGACGTGGTGGTCCATGCCCTTGGAGATGGCGTCCTGGTGAGTTCCGGAGAACGCGGTGTGGACGAGGTCGCCGGCATAGGGGTGGCGAGGGTGGACGGGCAGCCGGTTGCAGTGCTCCACCACCTCGCGCACGGCGTCGATATCGGAGAAGTCGATCATGGGATTGACGCCCTGTGCGTACAGGTTCAGCGCCAGAGTGACCAGGTCGACGTTGCCGGTCCGCTCACCGTTGCCGAACAGACAGCCCTCCACCCGCTGTGCCCCTGCCAGGACGGCCAGTTCGGCGCAGGCGACCCCGGTACCTCGGTCGTTGTGGGGGTGCACGGAAAGGATCACCCCATCACGCCGCGCCAGATGACGGTCCATGTACTCGATCTGGTCCGCGTACACGTTGGGGGTGGCGATCTCCACCGTCGCCGGCAGATTGTGGATCACCGGCCGATCCGGGGAGGCCTGCCACAGCTCTGTCACGCTGTTGCAGACGTCCAGGACGAAGTCCGGCTCGGTGAGGTTGAAGACCTCGGGGGAGAACTCGAACCGGATACCGGCCCCAGACCGCTCCTCGGCACGCCGCATCAAGTAGGTGGCGGCTTCCAGGATCAGCCCGTGGAGCTCGGTGCGGGAACGCCCCAGGACCACGTTCCGCCACGTCGGAGCGGTGGCGGTGTAGAGGTGCACGACGGTGCGGGAGAGGCCTTCGACGGAGGCGATGGTGCGGTCGATCAGGTCGGCACGGGCGGCGGTGAAGACCGATATGGTCACGTCCTCGGGCACCGCGCCGCTGGTGGCCAGATGGCGTACGAAGTCGAAGTCGGTCCGGCTGGCGGAGGGGTAGCCGACCTCGATCTCCTTGTAGCCCATCGTGACCATCAGGTCGAACATCCGGCGCTTGCGCTCGGTGTCCATCGGCTCGGACAGCGCCTGATTGCCGTCACGCAGATCGACGGGTACCCACAGGGGAGCCTGCTCGAGCCGGCGCGACGGCCAGCTCCGGTCCGTCAGCGGCAGGGTCACCCGAGCGTGCGCCGGTTGGTAGCGCTGGTGCGGCATCGCGCTCGGTCGTTGCGGGTTCCACGCCGGAGCATCCGCGGGAACGGGTCCGGACGGGGTGCGCAGCGTGGGGAAAACCTGGGTCTGGGGTGAAGCCATGGCGCGGAACTTCCTTCAGTCGGTCATCCGGTGACCAGCACAGCCCGACACCCGCTGCGGGGTGCCGGTCCGTCAGACCCCGCAGCGGCAGCCGAGAAGGAGGAGCTCGCACAGCGACATGCCAGGTACAGTAACCACAGCTGAACACCTCAGACAACCTGAGAAGTTAAACGAGAAGGTGAACGTCGCATGCCACTGGGCGCTTTGCGGCCCACCCCCTTGGTCGAGCAAGCCACCGAACGCCTGCGCGGGCAGATCACCAACGGCGAGTGGACCGTCGGAACGAAACTCCCGGGTGAGAACGCCCTCGCCCAAACCCTCGGCGTAGGACGCTCAACCGTTCGCGAAGCGCTGCGCGCGCTCGCCGGCGCGGGACTGGTGCAGGCACGCCAAGGCGCCGGGGTCTTCGTCATCGCCACCAAGCCCACGGAGGACTGGCTCACCCAGCTGCGCCGGGCGGCCGTCACCGACGTTTACGAAGTCCGCATGCTCATCGAGGTCGAGGCCGCGCAGATGGCCGCGCAGCGCCGCACGGATGATGACCTCACCGCGCTCAACGTGGCCCTGGCCCGGCGCCGTGACGCCGCGAAGGCCGGCGACGCCGAGTTCGTCGACGCCGACATCGCCCTGCACGCGGCCGTGGTCGCCGCCGCACACAACCCCGTACTCATGGCCCTGTTCGGTGAGTTCGTACCAGTGCTGCGCCAGGGGCTGATCGATCTGGTCGAGCTGCTCAACCTGCGGACCGACGACCCGAACCACGGCGACGAGGGACACACCCTCCTCGTGGAGGCCATCGAACGGGCGGACGCCGAAGCGGCGGGACGGACCCTGCGGGAGGAGTTGCAACAGACGCTCACCCGACTCCACGCCATCTGAACATGTCCCGTCCGATTGCGGCCCGGCGGGCGCGAGGCGGGCCGACACTTGCTCGCAGGACTCGACCTGGCCGCTTGCGAGGTCAACGACGCCGGCCAACAGCTGTCCACCAGGCGATCACTCGGCTGGCCATTGCTTCCGGTCGCGCGCCAAGAGGATCGAGACCGAAGTGCTCCTCCACCTCGTGCTGCAGGAACTCGCCGATCGCCGTCTCGTCGGCACCACCACGGAGCCGCTGGAGCATGGGGGCGAGCATGCAGTCGTACTCGTCCTGCACCTCGTCGGCGACGCCGATCGGGTCCCACTCATTGAGCAGATGCCGCAGATCGTTCTCAACAGATGTGCGCTGGGGCTGCATCGCCCCAGATTGCCACCTTGGACGTACCTGCCGCACCCGCCCCTACATTGATCCAAACGAGAGGCCCGCCGCGGTGGCGGGTGCTGGAGAGTGTTTCGGTGGCGGTCGACCGGCTTGGTTTGCGGGCCCGGAACCGCGGTCGCCGACGCGAGCCACCCGAAATTCCCCAGGCGCTGCCTGGCGGTCAACGGTAGCGCGTGCAGCTGTTGGTCTCCTTACTGGATATGGGTGAGCGGCTCATGTCGGATGGGAAAGTTCACCGAGCGAGCAATGAAGCACACCGAATGCACTTCGCCATGCAGTGCGCGAGCCTTGTCCGCCATCGACGCATCGGCAACGGTCACTTCGGGACGGAGGATGACCTCGGTTATCTGGCCTCCGCCGCCACTCGCGTCCATGGTCATGACCCCATGAGCCCGGTCCTCGTAGTCGACGACGGTCACTCCGCCAACAGCGCAAAGGTGGAGGTACCAGAGCATGTGGCACTGAGCGACCGAGGCTACAAGCAGTTCCTCGGGGTTCCAGCGGGTCGGGTCGCCGCGGAAGGCGGGATCAGAGGAGGCGGCGATGGGTGCCTTCCCCGTGGCCAGGACTTCATGGGCACGGCTGAAGGAACGATAACCATCGGTACCTGAGCCGATGTTGCCGGTCCACTCAATCGCCACGTCATAGGTGTGCGTCTCAGTCATACGGCCAGGATAGGGAGTGCCCAGCCCGACTCAACTGACGACATCACGTTTACAACCTCAGTAACAGGAAGTGGAGATACACCCCTCCATGATGTCGGCATGCGTCCGGCGAGTCGTGAGGGCTGAGTGCACAACTGTGCCGCCCGCCAGGGGGCCCGTCGCGGGGCTCAGGGTGCAAAGGAAGGACCGGTGGCGGTGGTGGAAGGGGACCGGGCCGGTGGTGACTCCGAGGTGGTCGGTGTTACCCCTACCGTGCCCGTGCCGGGCGGAGAGACCGCGGTGACCTGCGTCGGCGACACCTGGGTGGCGCCGGTCGCCGGCCTGCTGAAGCGTACGGCGGTGGTTCCGGGGCAAGGTTCTGGCCGACGATGGTGACCACCGTGCCGCCACTGACCGGCCCCTGGTTCGGAGAAATCGTCACCATTGGCGCGCCTCCAACCCATCGAGAGACGGTCGCACCGGTCCGGGGCCGGGGCACGCACATCGACACCGGCCCGGCGCCGGTCAGGGCTCTCCGTCCTGTTCCGGAGCTGCCTCTACCCCCCACCGGAGCATGCCTCAGGCCCGTGTAGGGAAGTGTAAATCCCCCCAGCCGAGTGACATCGGGTGGCACCGTGCCTCGGCAGGCCGAGCGAACCGCACGGCCGGGTGGGACTCGGAGTCAGCCGGCTCCTTGCAAGATCCATATGGCGTTGATCCGGTTGCGGCCTCCGGTCCTGCGGGTGATGGCGCTCATGTAGTCGCGGACCGTCCCTCGGGCCGGGTGCAGCCGGTCGGCGATCTCCGCACCGCTCTGCCCTTCGGCGGAAAGCAGAGCTGCCGTGCGACTGCCGTCCTCAGCGCCGCCGGAGCCCCACGCGCAGCCGTGCCGCAACCGGCGGTCACGGTTTGCAGTCCGTGTCTTCGTCCGGGAAGAAGAGACCCTCGATCGGTTCGCCGAACACGGCGGCGATCTTGAACGCGAGCGGCAGGCTCGGGTCGTAGCGGCCCGTTTCGATGGCATAGACCGTTTGCCGGGACACGTCGAGGTGGTCAGCGAGGTCGGCCTGGCTCCAACGGCGCGCCGCCCGCAGTTCCCTGAGCCGGTTGTTCACCGGGTGCGCGGGGTCTTGAACAGCAGGGCTGCGATCCAGATCAGGATGCTTCCGATGAAGCTGATCTGGACCAGCTGGCGCAGGTCGCCCACCCCGGCCGCCTGGAGAAGCCCGACGGTGTAGATCGCCGTGATCAGCACGCCGAACCCGATCGCCAGGGCCTCGAGCTGGCAACGGCGCTGGTACTCGTCGGCGCGGCGCAAGCTCCTGATCACGGCCCGGACGATCCACAGTCCCGGGGCGAGGTTCAGCAGCGACCAGAACAGTTTCCATGAGTCCGCCGAACCGAAGAGGCCGAATTCTGAGATCAAGCTGAGCAACCCGAGGGCGATGAGCGCCGGCAGCCAGTCGAGCAACCATGCGCGGGCGCGGACCGTGTCGCTTCGGCTGTGGCGGTTCTCTGGTGATTTCTCCATGTAGGCAAATGTAAAGGGAGCTTGTCTCAATGTGAATGGTCCTTGTCAAATGGACAAGGGTAGTTGACGGTCTGTCGCCGGTCGGGCGAAGGCACGACCGGGCGCGGCGCTACTGGAAGGATCCTGCACGGATCCGCCCCGGCCCCCGAGGGGGCAACTGCGACCCGGCCCGCGCCTGGTCGGTGCAGCCTCGCCGGCGCGGCAGGCCGTCGGCGGTGGCCGCCGCGGCCGCCCACGGGTACAGGGCCCGGGTCGCCCCCTTGCCGGCCGATGCTGCGGTCAGCGATATCGCGTGGGCGGTGGCAACGGGCAAGGCAGGACCGATCAGCAGAAGTGGATCTTGCTGGCTGGGGCTTGCCGTAGCCCTCAGCATGACGAGCAGGCAGGATGGCCCCATGCCCACCGCGCCGGAGTCGGCCAAGTTCTCCCTCGCGCAGAAGCTGACCGCGCGCATCGAGAGGATCAACACCCGTGAGCCCCGATTGGCACCAGCGCCTCCTGTCGCTGCTCGCCCCGTGGAACCTTTCCACCCCGCGACTCGCCGCCGAGTTGACCGATCTCGGAGACCGCTCACGGGTATGGAGGGTGGAGAGCGACAATGGCCCGTACGTCGCGAAGCTGACCTTCGACGCCCCCGCATTCGTAGAACCCGGGCTGCGGATCGCCGCCGTGCTCGACCGCGCCGGCATTCGTACCGGAGCGCCGATCCCCACTCTCGACGGAGGGCTGTGCCGTCCCGTTGACCGGCCCAAGGGCCATCCCTGGACGCTCGCCCTGCATGCCTTCATCCCCGGCGCACCTCTGGACCTGACCACCGACACAGCCCCGGAGCAGGCCGGTGACCTCCTCGGACGCGTCCACCACGCCTTGATGACCCTTCCGGACGTGCCGCAACCGGCCGGGCGAATGCTCGCCTACTACAAGGGTGAGGCCAAACGACTCGGCAGACGCCGCGGCGCTGCCCTGAGGAGAGCACTGACCGCCATAGCCGACTTCCGCACCAGAGCGCCGCTGAGCGAGGGTGTGCTCTACGGCGACCCGGCACCGGAGATCCTGCAGGACCCCGACGCCACCGCACTCGCGCTGATCGACTGGGGCAGCCCCAGCTGGGGCCCGCTGCTCCACGACGTTGTCAGCTGGCAGCTGTTCCTGGCCGCCCGGCAACCGCCGGAGGCCGCTCCAGCGGTGGAGCGGCGCTTCCTCACCGCCTACCGGGCGCGGCGCCCGATCAGCGAGCGAGAGATGGACGGCCGGGATCTGCTTCTCGACCTGCACCGCGCCGTTCAGGACGCCTGGACACCAGAACCGCCCACCGACGCGGGTGCATGATCCGCTCACGGTTCAGAGGGTGCGCCATCCATCGGTTGTGCAGAGCTTCAGCAGCACGACGAAGCCCCGTCTCGCTCACCTTGGCTTGGCTTCATCGATGTGCAGGGTTCCGGCCTCGCTTTCCGTGAACCCTGTCCTCCTGACATCCGATCGAGGCGATGGACAGCGAACCCAGTCGTACAGGACGAGGGGCATGGGGGCCATCGCGGCCTGGTCAGGTCGTGGATGCCGGCCCGGGCGGCAGATGGACGGTCATGATCAGATGGCAGGGCTCGTCGCCAACCCCGCGATAGGTATGGGGGGCGTCTCCTTCGAAGGTGGCGGTTTGCCCGGCCTCGACGGGGTGCTCCGCGCCGTCGACGACCAGGACCATGCGCCCCGCGGTGACGCTGACGGTCTCCACGACTCCGGCCTGATGAGGGTGGCTGGGGTACTCCTCGCCCGGCGCGAGATGCCAGCGCCACACCTCGACCGGAGCAGGGCCCGAGGTCGTCAGCATGAGCCGGGCCTCGCTGCCTCGCTCGCCGGCCCACAGGGGCATCACGGCGCCGGCCGAGACCACGCGGACGCGCCCTTCGGCCGGACCTTCCATCAGTGCGGAGACCGAGACGCCCAGCGTGTCGGCCAGCCGGACCAGAGTCGCGAAGTTCGGATTGCCCTGCGCCTTCTCCAGCCCGACCAGGGCCCCCTTGCTGACACTGGCACGGCGGCCGAGCTCGTCCAGGGACAGTCCGGCGCGAGTGCGAGCTGAGCGGACGTTGTGCGCGAGCGTGCGCAGGGCCGCCTCTGTCTCGGTCACCTGGTCACCATCCCCATCGGTCGGTCAGTGGAATGTGCCACCCGGTCGTTCGGTTGACAACAGGCGGTCGTTCCGTTGTACGGTCCAGTCGTTCTGATGTCATCGTAAAGGATCGTCTCGTGATAGCTCTGCTGCTGGCTCTGGGCAGCTCACTGGCCTATGGGTGCGCCGACTCCCTCGGCGGCCTGGGCGCCCGAAAGGCCCACGTGCTGCGCACCGTGCTGGTCGCCGCGCCGGCCGGCGCCCGCAGCGTGCTCGCCGAACGCATCCACAAGGGGCAGCTCGTCGGCCTGGGCGCCGCCGCGGTCGCCGTCAGTCTCCTTGCCCTCGCCTGACGCCCTGCGCACTTCAACCTGCGCACTTCAAGGAGCCCCACATGTTCGTCCAGCCCTGGGACGCAGCCCTGGACGAGGCCGAATGGCGGACCTGGATCGCCGACGGCCACGACTTCGGACTGCTCAGCGTCAACGGCCTGCTCGGACACGCGCCCGCCACCGTACCCACCCACTTCGTCCCCGCCGGCAATCAGCTGCTGATCCATCTGGCCCGCCCGAACCCGGTCTGGGAAGCGATCGAGTACGACCCGAACGTCACGTTCACCGTGATCGGCGACTACGCCTTCGTCCCCGGCCCCTGGCGCACCAACCCCGGCACGCCTCCCGGCGAAGGCGTGCCCACCAGCTACTACGCGGCCGTCCAGTTCATCTGCCAGGCCCACATCGTCGACGAGCCGCAAGCCAAGGCCGAACTGCTGCGCCGGCAGATGGCCCACTTCCAGCCCGACGGCGACCATGCCCCCATCGAGGTCGACCGGGCACCGTACGGGCGGATGCTGCCCGGGATCCGCGGCCTGACGCTGGAGGTGACAGAGGTTCGGGCCAAGTTCAAGTACGACGACCACAAGCCCGTCGAGCACCGTGCCACCGTCGCCGACCGCCTGGCCGACCGCAAGCAGGCCCTCGACGAGCCCACGGCCCGCCAGCAGCGGCGCCGCCTGGACCGCATCGGTCCCTGGAAGCCCTGACCTCGCCCACCCCGCACCACCTCGGAACGGAGCCCCGCTCATGACCGCCTTCCGCGTCGCGCCCGCCGTCGCCAACGCCTTTCCCGACACGCTCATCGCCGTGGTCACCGCCGGCGGACTGCGAGGCCACGAGCCCTGGCCCGACACCGCTGCCGCACTCGACAGCCTTGAACAACACCTCGCCGCCGGTACCTGGGCCCCGGCCGACGAGAGCGACCCCCGGATCGAGGCGTGGCACACCGCCTACCGCTCCTTCGGCACCAACCCGCGCCGTATCCGTCCCAGTGTCGATGCCCTGGGACGTCGCATGGCCAAGAAGGGCGCCCTGCCGCGCATCAATCCGGCCGTCGACTCCTACAACGCTGTCTCCGTCCACCACGGCCTGCCCGCAGGAGCCTTCGATCTCGACCACGTCTCCGGCGCTATCGAGATCCGGTACGCGGACGGCACCGAGGAGTTCACCCCGCTCGGCGAACCCGACACCACCGAGAATCCCAAGCCCGGCGAGATCATCTACTCCGACGCCATCGGCGTGCTGACCCGGCACTGGAACCACCGCGACGCCCACCGCACCCGCGTCACCGAGGACTCCACCCGAGTCGCCTTCGTCCTCGAAACCCTCCACGCCACCCGCGACGGCCACCTGCTCAAGACCGCCGCCGAGGAACTGCACGACCTGCTGATGCTCCACGCCGCGCAGACGCGCGTGTCCTACCTCAGCCCGGAACAGCCGCACGTCACAGCGTGAGCCCGCTGGTCGAACACAGCGCCACGAAACGGGCTCAGGACGCAGGAGGCTATGAGCCTGCTCATTCCGACGCCGTTCGGGATCGTGTGTATCTGAGGTAGTGACGGATGCTGTCGTGTGTGACCAACTAGTCGTGGTGGTCCCATGAGCTCCGTCCAGATCTGTCTTCCGTTGCGCCGACGTGTCATGTCGCATGCTGGAAGCGCCTGTTCTTGATTTCCGTGACCTTCAAGCCATTCCGGAATATCAGCTGACGGCCAGTGGGCCGTCGGTGCGCCGTCCGACGGGCGGCCGGCGGCGGGACGAGCCCTACGGGCCAGAGGCGAGCCGGTGGTGCAGTAGGGGAGTCAGTCTTGCGACAGTGGATCGACCTGTGGGTTTGCGGGCCGGTGTGGTCCCGTGGGTTCCGGCAGTGGCGGCAGGGAGGGCTTTCGCAGCCAGGCGTCGAAGAGCCCTTCGAGGGGCGCGGCGGCGTACAGCTGGGCGTGCGCGGTGAAGTCGGCGGTGGTCACGGCTCCGTGGCGGTGCTTCGTGGCCCAGTCCTTGAGCATGCGGAGGAACGGGTCCTCGCCGAGGGCGCAGCGCAGCGCATGGACCGTCAGCCCTCCGCGCTCGTAGAGCCGGTCGTCGAACATCAGCTCCTTGCCCGGGTCGGCCAGCAGCAGATCCTGCGGAAGCCCGGCCAGCCATTGGTGCGCGACGGCGGCGTGCGCGGCGGCCGAAGCGCCGCCGGTGCGCTCGGACCACAGCCACTCCGCGTACTTGGCGAAGCCCTCGTTGAGCCAGATGTGCTGCCAGTCGGCGATGGAGACGCTGTTGCCGAACCACTGGTGGGCCAGCTCATGAGCGATCAGGCGTTCCGATGTGCCGGCGCCGTCGAGGTGGTTGGTGCCGAAGGTGGCCATGCCCTGGGCCTCCACCGGGACGGTGAGTTCTTCGTCGGCGACCACGACCGCGTACTCCCCGAAGGGATAGGCCCCGAAGACCTCCTGGAAGAGCTGCATCATCAGGGGTTGGCGGGCGAAGTCCACGGTGAAGTGAGGCAGCAGGTGGGCGGGCAGGTAGGCGGTTTGCGGCACCGGCGGGTGCCGTCCGTCCGCCGGGACCGGGCTGGTGAGCGGCGCGGCCGTGTACTGCCCGAGGGAGACGGTCACCAGGTAGGTGGAGGTGGGGGCCGGCTGCTCGTATACCCAGGTGGTGCTGCTCGCGTGGGTGGTACGGGTGAGCAGCCGGCCGCAGGCGATCGCGGTGTACGGGGCAGGAGCGGTGACCGACACCCGGTAGGACGCCTTGTCGGCCGGGCGGTCGTTACAGGGGTACCAGGAGGGGGCACCGACCGGCTGGCTGGCCACCAGCGCGCCGTCGGTCAGCTCCTCCCAGCCCAGTCCGCCCCACGGGCTGCGCATCGGCTTGGGGTTGCCGGTATAGCGCACCTCGACAGTGACGGCCGTACCCGGGGCGAGTGCCTGCGCCGCCCGGATGCGCAGTTTGCCCGCCCGGTGGGTGTAGCGCACGGTGCGGCCGTCCACCAGCACCCGGTGAATCCGGAACGCGGCCAGGTCGAGGGAGATCTCGTCCAGTGCCGCCAGGCCGGTCAGTACGCTGAGCCGGGCCGAGCCGCTGAGCCGATTGGACACGGGCCGGTAGTCGAGGTCGAGCTCGTAGCGGCGGACCTGGTAGCGGGGGTCCCCGTGACCTGGGAAGTACGGATCCATGCCGGGAGCGGAGCGCCGTTGGGTGTTCAACCGTCTCGCTCCTCCCGTGCGGCGGGCCGATGGGGCGGGGTCGCGCTGTGCCTCATTCTCGCCAGGCCTCGATCGGATTGCCGAGCCAGCGGGTGTCGTCCGGGACGCTTTCCGCGCCCATCGCCAACGATGCCGGGCCCAGAGTGCAGCGGGCCCCGAGCGTGCTGCCGGGCAGCACGATGCCGCCGGGGCCGAGTGTGGCACCCGCACGGAGCGTCACCCGGTTCATCCGGATGATGCGGTCGTGAAAGAGGTGGGTCTGCAGCACACACCCGCGGTTGACGCTGACGCCGTCCTCCAGCGTGACCAGGTCGGCCTCCGGCAGCCAGAACGTCTCGCACCACACGCCCCGGCCGATGGTGGCTCCCAGGGCCCGCAGCCAGAGGTTCATCAGCGGCGTGCCCGGCACCGCGCCGATCAGCCACGGCACGGCCAGCACCTCGACGAAGGTGTCGGCGAGCTCCGCACGCCAGACGAATCCGCTCCAGAGCGGGCGTTCCGCGGGCCGGAAGCGGCCCACCAGCAACCATTTGGCAGCGATGGCCACCCCGCAGGCGGCGCTGCCCGCGGACAGCAGCACAAGGCCGGACAGCAGCGCAGCGACGGCCGGTGTGCCACGTCCGGCCAGATGGGCCAGCGCGGCCAGCACCAGCAGCCCCAGAGTGGCGGAGGCCAGCACCGGCAGCAGCCGGCACGCCTCGACCAGTCCTCGGCCCCAGAGCAGCCGGAGCGGCGGATCGTAGGTCCGGTGGTGGTCGGCGGTGTCGGCCGAGCGGGGCAGACGCATGGGCGGCATCCCCAGGTACGAGCTGCCCTTCTTCGCCTTCTTCGGGGTCGCGGACAGCACCCCCACCAGCCCCCGCTCCGGGACGGCGCGTCCCTGCGCGGTCATGCCGGAGTTGCCGAGGAAGGCCCGCTCACCGATCTCGGCCGCACCGATCCGCAGCCAGCCGCCCCCCAGTTCGTACGGTCCGAGCAGGGTGTCGTCCGCCACGAAGGCCCCGTCGTGCACCGTGGTGAGACTGGGCAGCGCCAGCACCGTGGAGACCTCGACGCGCCTGCCGACCTTCATCCCCAGCGTGCGCAGCCAGACCGGTGTGATGAGGCCGGCGTAGAGCGGAAAGAGCGTGTCGCGGGCCTGGTCCATGAGCTGGCTGACGGCCCAGGCCTGCCAGCCGGTCCGGCCGTGCAACGGGTGCCAGCCGGGGCGCAGACCACGGCTCAGCGACCGGACGGCGGCGATCATCAGGATGGCGTACGCCAGCCCGAAGGCCAGTGTGGCGGGCACCAGCGCGACGAGTGCGCCCCGTACGGCGGCACCGAGACCGTCCCCGGCGTGGACGAAGCAGCCCGCCACCGCCAGTGCCGGGATCGCCGCCGTCAGCTGCAGCAGTCCCAGTCCCGGGCCGCTCAGTCCGTACAGGGCCGCCCACCGGGCCTGGTGCGAGGGACGCCGCTTCGGCCACCGCCGTTCGGCCCTGCCCAGCTTGACGGCGGGCGCTCCGCCCCAGCTCTGACCGGTCGGCACCCGGCCGCTGACGGCGGAACCGGGCGCGACCTGGGCCCGCTTGCCCACCCGGGCGCCGGGGAAGAGGGTGCTGCGGGTCCCGACCACCGCGCCGGAGCCGACCTTCACCGGACCGACCTCCAGCCGGTCTCCGTCCAGCCAGTAGCCGCACAGGTCCACCTCCGGCTCGATGGCACACCCCCGGCCCAGCTTGAGCATCCCGGTGACCGGCGGCAGGGAGTGCAGATCGACCTCCGGTCCGATCCGCGCGCCCAGCGCGCGCCCGTACCGGACGAGCCAGGTCCCGGAGAGAGAGACGGCCCCGCTCAGTTCCGCGAGCCGCTCCGCGGTCCACAGACGCAGATGCATGTGTCCGCCGCGGGGGTAGCTGCCCGGCCGCAGTCCTCGGAGCAGCAGCCGTGCCCCGCCGGCCGCAATCGCCAGCCGGCCCGGTGGGCTGAAGAACAGCAGACCGCCGGCCGCCACCCACCACCACGAGACCGTCGGTGCCCACGGATAGCTGCCGCACCACGTCAGCACATGGCCCAGGGCCAGCAGCCCGAGCGTCCAGCGCAGCCCGACCAGCGTGAAGAGCGGCAGCACCAGGAGCAGCTGCCCGATCCCGGCGCGGGCCGGGACGGGCGCCACACGGCGGGTGCCACGTGCGCCCGGCGCGGAACGCTCCAGAAGCCGGGCCATCTTGCGCAGGGTGGGCTGCTGGTAGAGGTCACGGACGGCGACGGCCGGGTAGCGGTCGCGGAGGAGGGTGGTGAGCCGGGCGGCGGCGAGACTGCCGCCGCCGATCGCGAAGAAGTCGTCCCGGGCGTCGGTGACCGGCATACCGAGGACCGCGCGCCACTGCTCGGCCAGCCACGCCTCGGTGCCGCCGAGCCGCCCGGGCGCATCCCGGGCACCCAGCTCGGGCCCGGCCGTCCGCGGCAGCGGCCAGGGCAGCGCGGCCCGGTCCACCTTGCCGGAGGTGCGGGTGGGCAAGGCATCGACAGGGGCGAGCAGCGGCACCAGAGCGGCGGGCAGTCGGGCGCGCAGCCGCTCGACGGCATGGGTGCGGTCCCAGCCGTCCCCGGTCACCACATAGCCGACCAGCAGGGGGTTGCCGCCGTGTGCCGTGCGGACGGCGGCCGCGGCACCGCTCACGCCGGGCAGAGCCCGGAGGGCCGCGTCCACCTCCCCCAGCTCGATCCGCCGGCCACCGAGCTTGACCTGTTCGTCGTCCCGTCCCAGGAAGACCAGGCCGCCGGGCTCGGCCCGTACGAGATCTCCGCTGCGGTAGGCCCGCTGCCAGCCGAGCGACTCCAGCGGACCGTACTTCCCGGCGTCCTTGCCGCGGTCCAGGTAGCGCGCCAGACCGACTCCGCCGATGACCAGTTCGCCGCTGCCGCCCATGGCAACCGGCGTCCCGGCCTCGTCCACCACGGCCACGTCCCAGCCCTCCAGCGGCAGGCCGATCCGGACCGGCCCCTCGCGGGTCAGCAGGGCGGCGCAGCTGACCACGGTGGCCTCGGTCGGACCGTAGGTGTTCCAGACCTCCCGACCCTCGGTGACCACCCGCGCCACCAACTCCGGCGGACACGGCTCACCGCCGAAGACCAGCAGCCGCACCTCGTTGAGCGCCTCGGCCGGCCACAGTGCGGCGAGCGTGGGCACCGTGGACACCACCGTGATGTCCTGCTCGGCCAGCCACGGGCCGAGCCCGGCTCCGTCCCGAATCCGGGAACGCGACACGGGTACCAGACAGGCGCCGTGCCGCCAGGCGAGCCACATCTCCTCGCACGAGGCGTCGAAGGCGACCGAGAGACCTGCCATCACCCGGTCCCCCGGGCCGATCGGTTCGTCCTGGAGGAAGAGCGCAGCCTCGGCGTCCACGAAGGCCGCAGCGTTGCGGTGGGTGACGGCGACGCCCTTGGGCCGCCCGGTGGAACCGGAGGTGAAGATGACCCAGGCGTCGTCCGTGGGAGCCGGGCGACGCTGACGGCCGGTGGCGGGGGTGCCGGTCAGCGCGAACCGCCGCCCGCCCTCCAGGACGGCGCTCACCGCTGCTTCGTCGAACACCAGCTCCGCCCGCTCGACCGGGTCCTCGGCATCCACCGGGACGTACGCCGCCCCCGCGGCGAGCACCGCCAGAATGCCGACGTAGAGGTCATGGGTGCCGGAGGGCAGCCTCACCCCGACACGGTCGCCCACGCCGATGCCGGCGGACGCCAGTCGACTCCGTAGTTCGTCGACCTCACCGGCGAGTTCTCGGTAGCTCAGCGAGGTCCGTCCGTCGTCCAGGGCCGGTTCGTGCGGATGGATCAGGACGGTGGCGTCCAGGACGTCCAGGAGCGTCCGCGCGGCGGGAGCCGTACGCCCTCCGAACACGGCGGGACGGCCCGCGCTCTCGCCGACGGGTGCCTGCTCGCGAACCACGCGCCCCGACACCAGATCAACCATGTGCTCCTCGTCCTTCGTTCCCCCTTCACCGAGATCGTCGGGGCGGGGGACCGGGGGTGCTCACCTTGTGCTCCGCGCCCTTGGCCCGGCAGGCACGGACCACGCGATCGCCTGCTGGGCCCATTCCCATCCCTACGAATATCCGGCAGCCCGCGGCACCCGGGCGAGAATTAGGGGCAAATGGGTCATCATCGACCTCTGTGGTCGCCTGCTGCTTCCCCTCGACGGGCCGGGAGCGGGTCACCCATTCGGCCGCCCGCGTGGTGCGTCATGCCAGGTGTCCGGCCCACGCTGCTCTCAACCCCCATCGGAAGGAGTGGTACGGGTGACACCGTTGGCCGACGACTGGCTGGCTCCGTGGGTGGCGAAGGCTCACGCAGCTCTCGACGGGGGACCGCTGGCTGCGTTCCTTGCGGATCTCGCCACCACCGCCCCCGCGCTGGGGCGCGCCACGGCGCACGTCATCAGTCTCCCTGTGCACCCCGCGGCGGTCGCCTTGCGCACGTCCCCCGAGGTCCTCACCGCGGCCTTGGCGCAACTCGGCGAGGCCGGTCTGCTCGCGTGCAGCTACGAGGGCGACTCGGATGCCCCGCACGCCACGATCACCCTGCTGCCCTGCGGCACCTCCGGTGATCACGAGGAACGCCGGTCGGACACTGTCGGGTAGCCGGGTCACTGCAAACGGGGTCCAAGGCCCGCTGCCGAGCACAGCGTTGATGAATTGCCGGTCAGTCAGGCAAGCGAACCGAAGGCGAGCGCGAGGCCGAGTATGCCGAGGAGGAGGTAGAGGAGCACGTCCGACCTGCTCCTGAACGGCGCATGGCCACCCAGCGGCAGGCCGCCGGGTCGGCGTCCGGCGCGATGCCCGTGGCGTCGAGGGCCTCGCGCGTGTCAGCTCGAACCAGTCGTCATCGAGTTCCGCGTCGGTGGTTGCGGATGGCGTGGTGCCAGGTGAGCTGGGTGAGGGGACTTCTCGTCGCTCAGGAGGGGGACAGCACGGCTATGTCGTACCGCTCCGCCACGGGGACCGGGTCTTTCGTCGGCTCGTCGTGGGCGTCGGCTTGCAGTAGCCGTAGTCCGTCTCGGAACTCCGCAGCGGTGAGCCGGGTGAACTTCGACTGTGGCTTGGACGTCATGCGGGCGTGGTAGTCCCGGAGACTGGCGGTGACGGGGCGAGCGAAGGACGTGACCGTCCGGACCGTGAAGCCGGCTGCGGCGAAGTCCCCGAGCACCTCGGACCGGGATGGAAACCGCTGTTCATCCAGCTCGCGGAGGCGCGGCCAGTAGTCGTAGACGAGTGCATCCAGCCGTTCCCGGAATGTGGTCCGGATGACCGTCACGCCGCTGGGCTGGAGGATTCGGGCCAGCTCGCGTGCGACCCGGACACGGTCGGGCAGATGGTGGATCACGCGGGACAGCACAGCCAGGTCGAACAGGCCGGAGCGGGTGGGCACGGATTCCGCGGTGCCTGCCAGGTATCGGACCGCAGGGTGGGAGTTGAAGCGCTGAGCTTCGGTGAGCATGGGCAAGGAGGCGTCGACACCGACCACCGTCGATGGCTTCAGCCAGCGGGCCATCGCCGAGCAGAACATGCCGGTTCCCGCCCCGATCTCCACCACTGCAGGAGACGAACGGCCTGTGAAGGAACCGATCAGATGTACCCAGTCACGGATTGATTCATCGGGCATCCGATTGCCGGCCTGGTAGACGCCCGCCAGTCGCTCATTGTCATAGACCCTGCTCATACCGAGGATGCTTGTGGCTCTGACGTCTTACGGCAAGACCACCTGATCGGGCAGGTTCGGGACGCGAAGTCATCACGTAGGGCGCGCCCCGGTGCCCGTGCGGGCGGCGGGGCGCCGTGATGGCCCCGGAGGAGTCGGCCGGACCGGGCAGATTCCTCCGGGCTGTCCCGTAAATGATCTCCAGGCGGGATGGGACACGGTGCCCGCCAGGGGCTGTACGGTCTCCGGCGGGAGCTCGCGCGACCCCGGTCGCACGAGTCGCGCTTCCTGCGGCGCTGCGTCCGGCTCCTCCGTGAGTGACGGTGGGATCAGCACCGATCATCCACACGGCAGGAGTTCGACCGGAGTGGCTGGAACGGGCGCGGGTGCTTCACCCGATCAACCGGTCGCCGTCTTCTTCCTGCCGCGTGCCTGTCTCCTCGACCTGGTACAGCTCGGGCACGGAGACCTTGATCGGCTCTTGAGTGGTCCGTGCGATCACGACGACCACGGGCTCGTTCGGGTCGGGATTCTCCTCGCGATGCGGGACGAACGGGGGGACAAGCAGGAAGTCGCCAGGATCGGCGGAGATCCGTACCTCCTGTAAGCCGTCGTGGAAGACGAACACGGGGTGACCGCTGACCACGTAGATCCCCGCCTCCGACTCGCCGTGATGATGGTTGTCCGTTGCACTCAACGGCGCATTCTCGACCAGGCCCATCCAGAGCTTCTTCGAGCCGACTGTGCCGCCACTGATGGCGGCATGGCCATCCAACTCGCCGGCTCGAACGTGGTGGACGCGGTTGCCCAGTGGCCCGTTGCCGTCCTCGCTCAGTGCGGATCCGACGCCTTCGTGGGTGGTCATTGTGTGGCCTCCTGATGGTTGCCGACGGCCTTCGTCGACCAGCAGGCTGCGACCACCGCGCCCGGGACGGCAACCATTGTTGCTGTAATGGCAACGCGCGTCTCCGGGGCGAAGGCGTCCCGCCCGGGCAATCGCCGGCCGTGCACCGGGCAGCCAACGGCAGGTCGGACACCAGGGCCGCACCCCACTGCTTTCCTCACAGGAAAGAACCTGTTCGTGACGACGCCGGGCGAGGCATGGCGGCCTCTGGTTCCGAACCCATGCCTCAGGAGGCGCCCGATAATCTCGGAGCCTGGTTGGGGCATCACTACAACAAGGAGGCCATGAATGATGCGGATGGGGCGGGGCTCGGGCCGGTTGTACGGCATGATGCTCATGCTGGCTGCGGTAGTCCTGCTCGTGGACCAACTCAGCAAGCTCTGGGCGGTCTCCACGCTGTCCGCCGGCGAGAGCGTCGCCGCGATCCCCCCTCTGATCCGTTTCCGGCTGCTGTACAACGGCGGTGCCGCGTTCTCCATCGGCACCGGCGCGACATGGGTGTTCGCCCTGGCGGCGGCAGGCGTAGTGCTCGGTATCCTCTACGCCGCACGTCGACTGGCCTCTCGCGGATGGGCGCTCGTGCTGGGCCTGCTGCTCGGCGGCGCGGTGTCCCACCTGGGCGACCGGCTCTTCCGTGAGCCCGGCTTCGCCCGCGGGCATGTCGTGGATTTCATCGACTACGGCCCCTTCGTGGGCAACGTCGCCGACATCGCAATCGTCGGCGGATGCGTTCCACTGATGCTGCTCAGCCTGCGTGGTGTGCCGCTGGCCAAGGCGCCAGAAGAAGAGCCTCTCACCGACGTGTCCACGGCGAGGTCTGCCTCCACATCGCCCGGCAACTGATGTCGGTGTCCCGCCGCGGCGGGACACCGGGCGGTATGAACACCCCGATCACCGGTCACAGCAACTGCGGTTGTAGTACCAGGCGGTGTTTGAGATGTGCAGTCCCAGTCCGCTCAGTCCGCCGGCTGCTTATCCTTGTGGCCATGACGGTCCAGCCTCCGGAGCCCTCTCCGCGCCCTGCTCCATCAGGAGAACTCCGCGCCTCTCACGACGACCGGGAAGCAGTGGTGGAGCAGCTGCGCGATGCGGCAGCCGAGGGGCGAATCGATTTCGATGAGCTGGATTCGCGCCTGGAGCAGGCTCTGAAGTCCAGGACTCACGCCGAGTTGGCTGTCCTGACCGCCGACTTGCCGAGGCCGATTTCCTCTGAGAGCCGGCCGCCGCTGGTGCTCAAGGGCGGCGTCTATGGCGCGTCTCGAGGCCCCGGGCGCTGGGAGGTTCCAGGGCAAGTGATCGCTCACGGCGGCGTGGGGGGTGTGAAGGTTGACTTCACCCGGGTTGAGTGCCGCCTCACGGAGGTCGCAGTGGAGGCGTACGGGGAGACATCGGGTGTCACGATCGTCATCCCCGACGCCTGGGCCGCAGACACCAGCGGCATGGATCCCGGCGTCGGCGGCCTGCTGGACAAGACCACTCCCGACCGGCTCCCGGGAACTCCGCTGATCCGGCTCACTGGGTCCGGCGGCCCGGGAGGAGTGGTCATCCGCCACCCCAACCGCCGGGAACGGCGCAAGCTGCACAGCAACCCGACGCAGGGCTAGGGAGCCTGCCGAGGTGTTGATCAAGATCTGAAACGATCTTGGCATGGCTCGTGACGATCTGACGGACGAACAGTGCGCGTGACCGAAGCGGCTTTTGCCGCCGATACCGACGATGGGGCGACCGCCACGTGATCGGCCGCGCCCGACTATCGGCGGCAGGGCTGGTGATCCCAGCACGGGAGCGTAAGCCCCGGGCGTTCGGTGCCCGTCATGGCGTGGGTACTTCCCGGAGGGGGTCTCCTCCGTCGAGGAAGAGGCGGCCGCCGGGGGCCAACGCGGCGGCGATGCGGAGCATGGCCGGACGGCCGACCTCCGGGTGGCGTCCGTCCAGTGCACCGACACGCACCGCGAAGACGAGATCGAAGGGGCCTTCATCCGGTCCGGGGACGAAGTCCTCGATGGCGACCTGCCGGAGGCGAAGCCGCCCGGCTGCGATCTCCTCGGCACCAGCGGCCTCTGCCTGGGCAATTGCGGTGGCCGACCGGTCGATCGCCAGGATGCTGCCGGCTCCCAGCCGTGCTGCCACGGCCCGGGCCGCGGCGCCCGGCCCGCACCCGATCTCCAGCACCTTCATGTGCGGCGCGAGCGGCAGCGCATCGACAACCTCAGCGAGACGGCGCGAGAGAGGAGGCAACATGAGCCGACCCTCCCACACCGGAGAAGCGCGGCGGTGGCTGCGCAGGTGAGATCGAGGAACGAGGCGCAGACATCGGCGATCCATCCGCGCAGACGCTCACCGCCACGGTTGCTCAGGGTGGGCGGAGTGGATCTGAACGGATCATTGTGCACCGCGGGAAAGTGGCGGGGGTCGTCGCTACCGCTTGGCGGAGCATGTCACCGGCTGGCCTGCTGCTCCCTTCTGTTGGTCCAGAACGCGGTCGTCGCCTTCCAACAGGAGGCAGTGCGCCACGCCTTTGCCATGAGGCGTGACCGTGAGGCGTGGAGTGTGCCCGCCGTCCTCCTGGGTGCTCCATGTGGCTCCGCTCACCTTGGCCGGCATACTGACCGCGCCGTTGGGGCCGTCGATGTAGTCGTGCCTGACGGATTGCAGGTTGCCTCCTTCGGTCCAGGCTTTGTACGTCACGTCGGAACTGCCGGAACTGCCGGAACTATCGGCACCGCAAGCCGTCAGGAGTCCGCAGGCAACAGCCAGCCCCGCCATCGTGGTGATGCGCTTCGTGGCTGCTGGTATGGGGAATGTGGGCATGACTTGGCCTTTCGGTCGGTGAGTTCACTTGGGTGTGGGGTCGGGGAAGGATCTGTCGCCGAAGAGGACTCGGCTTGCCGCGGCCCGGCCGAACGGAGTGCGTAGCAGGGTGAATCCCGCTGCTGCTGTGGCAGGCGTCCGTACGTGGGCCAATGCCCGGCGCAGCATGAGTCGTCCGCGGAAGTGGGGGCGGAGCGCGGCTCCGTCGTAGTGGGTCATCGTGTCCGGTTTTCCGGTGCGCAGTGCGTCGTCGAGGACCTCGGCTGCGAGTTGCGACTGCCGTAGGCACGGGTCCAGGCCGCCGGCAGTGAGGGGGGAGACCGCGCCTGCCGCATCCCCCACGAGAAGCCCGTCGGCGCAGCTGATCCGGCGGAGCAGGCCGCCGACGGGTATGGGGCCTGCGCGCCGCTCCACCGTTTCGGGACGTTCGATGCCGGTCAGTCCGGGCGCTGAGGCGTTGAACCGCTCCATCGCACGGCGAAGACCGTCTGGATAGCGGTCGGCGTAGCCTGCGACTCCGACGTGGGCGTGTTGCCCGTCGTTGATGACCCAGGCCAGGTAGCCGGGGGCGAGTGAGGGGTCGAGTACGCAGTGGAATGTCGGTGGCTGGTCGCTTCCGGGCAGTTCGAAGACCTCTTCGGCGCCGACGATCATGTGGTGGTTGCGGTCGAGAGCGAGGTCGCGGGCGACTCTTGAGCGGGCCCCGTCGGCGCCGACGATGAAGCGGGCCCGGACCGTGGTCGGTCCGTCGCGACCGGCCAGGTGGAAGGTGTTGCCCTGTCGGCCGGCGTAGCGCGTGCCCAGTGCGATGCGTACGCCGGCGTCGACCGCGGTGGCGGCCGTCGCTTCGTAGAGTGGCGCCATGTCGCCCACCCGGTATTCGTCGCGGGGGCTGGTGAGGCTGACCGGGCGGCGCAGGTCAGGGGGGTAGAGGACCACGCGTCGGATCGGTGGTCCGAGGCAGTCGGGGGGCAGCGGGAAGTCGTCGAGTGTCTTCCGTACGAAGATTCCTGTGGTGCGGATCGCGCCGGCAAGATTCGTTCGGCGTTCGACCAGCAGCACGTCGTGCCCTTGTCGGGCGAGGAGTGTGGCGGTGTTGAGTCCGGCCAGGCCGGCCCCGACCACCAGTACGTCGGCACTGTCTGTGCCCCCGAGGCGGCAAGAGAGGCGTGCTGTCGTCATGTCTGCTCTGTTCGTTGTGGAGTCCGTCATCGGTGCGTGCGGCGCGAGGCAGGCGTCGACCGGCGGCGGGCACTACGGCCAAGTCCGTGCCGGGATGAGGTGTGCGGACGTCGTCGTCAGGTCGTCACTCGGGAGCTTGCTGAAGATCAGGCGGATCGGGTCGCGCGGCAGGGGTGGCAGAGGGCGTCGTACCTGGTGATCGTGTGCAGGCGGGCGGCTACCGCGACTGCGGTCACCGCGGCGGGGAGCCGGCTGGGACGGATGCTCCGGATTCGTGCGCAGCCCTGTCCCCGTCCCCGGGGGCATCGGGCTCCCAGCGCAGCAGGTCTCCGGGCTGGCACTCGAGCACCTCGCACAGCGCGGCGAGCGTGGTGAAGCGCACCGCCTTGGCGCGGCCGTTCTTGAGCACCGCCAGGTTGGCGGGTGTGATCCCCACGCGGTCCGCCAGTTCACCCACGGACATCTTCCGCTTGGCCAGCATCACGTCGATGTCGACGGCGATCGGCATCAGATCACCTCGGCCAACTCGGCCCCCAGCTGCGACGCCTCGACGTCGCGTGCGACGGCTTGTGCGAGCAGCATCCGCAGCACGAGCACGATGAGCGCGTTCCCGAAGATCGCCAGGCAAACCCCGCCCAGCAGGGCCACAACGCCCGGGGGCGCGACCTCGCCGGGCGCCAGGACCGCCACGAGCGCGAGCACCAGGAGCGAGGCCGTCACGAACGCGCCGATCACGAGATGGACGTAGCGGAATGCGGTGTGGGAGAACACGGTTCCGCGTTGCGCCATCGTCACCAGCCGCCACACGCAGACCAGGACGACCTGGACCGTCACGACGCCCAGGACCGTGATCACGAGGACCGGAGTGCGGCGGTCCGCAAGGATGCTCTCCTCCATGGCGCCCGTCAGCATCGCCACCATCACCGCCTGGGCGAACACCGCCCCGGCGTGCAGTGCCACCATCACGGCGCGCAGCGCGAGCACTGTCAGCTTTCCCAACGTCACTCCCTCGATCGGATCGCGATGGAAAACTATCGAATATCGATAGGAGTGGCAAGTCGGGGCCGTCGGCGGGATGGGCCTGCGTGCCCTCCCGAATTCCTGACGCAGTGAGGCGAGCCGCCTCCAGGGGCCCCATGGAGGGGCTCGTCGGTGTGGATTTCGCTGTAGGCCAGGCGGGAGTGGTCGTCGACGGCGGTGTGGAGGTGGCTGTAGCCGGCCCTGGAGCGGGTTTTGCGGCCCGCAGCCCGGCCGAGGACCCGCGGCTCCCGGTGCTCGTCGGCTCCGATACCGGGCACTTCCGTCGAACTCAGGGGTTTGGTGGTGCCGTGGATCCGCTACAGGATCCGCGGCCGCCTCCTGGATACTGATCACCATGCGCACTGATTTCGACCCCGCTGCCATGTCCCGCAACGAGTGCTACAAGCTCCTGACCGCGGTGGTGGTGCCGCGGCCCATCGCCTGGGTCTCGACCATCAGCCCTGATGGTGCTTCTGCGAACCTGGCACCGCACTCCTTCTTCACGATCTCCAGCGTGGAGCCGCCCGTCGTGCAGTTCACCTCGGTCGGGCGGAAGGACTCCCTCCGCAACATCGAGGAGACCGGCGAGTTCGTGGTCAACTTCGCCCCCGAGCACCTCTTCGAGCAGATCAACGCGACCGCCACGGACTTCCCGCGCGGTGTCAGCGAGTTCGAGGCCGTCGGTGTGGCGCAGGAGCCCGGGCTGCGGGTCAAGCCGCCGCGGGTCGCCGACTCACCGGTGGCCCTCGAGTGCGAGCTGCACAGCACCCTGCGCCTCGGCGACTCCACCGTCGTCTTCGGCCGGGTCGTGCACGCGGCGGTCGCCGAGGACGTGATCGTCGACGGCCACCCCGAGGTGACGAAGCTGCGCCCGCTCACCCGGCTCGGCAAGGACGAGTGGGGCACGCTCGGCGAGATCCGGGAGATCTCCCGGATCCGCTACGCGGACTGGGAGGGGCCTGCCGACAGGACCTGACCCTGTCGGCCCATCCGGACGGCCCTCCGGCTGCGGCCCTCCCGGCCTCGGTACAGGCTGCGAGGAGGTGTACCGAGGCGAGGGAGGCGGAGATGCGCTTCGCGCGGCGGACGAAGCTCGTGGTCTGGGGTGCGGCGCCGGGCGAGGTCGCGGCCTGCTCGGTCCAGGGGGTGCACCCGCCGGTTCGTCGCCCCCGCCGTCCGGGTCCGGGCCCACTGCCCGGGCCGGCGCCGGGCGTGCCGCCTTCACCGTCGTGGCCACCGGTGACGTGATCCCGTAGGACACCGGGCCGCCGTTCCGCGTGGTCCGGGCCACCGAGTGGCGGTTCCCGAGGTACGGGACCGGGTGCGCGAGGCCGTCCTGAGCCGGGGATCGGCGCAGGACGGCCTGACGGAGGGGAGTGACCGGGCCGGGAGGCGGGCCGTAGGGTCCCGCCGAACCGGGCGGGACCGCCCCGGCGTGCCTCAGGGGCCCTGGATCAGCCCGCGGACTCGGCGGCGTGCGGGCTCAGCACACCCGCGGCGATGAGCACGAACAGCACGATGCCCAGCAGGACCCGGTAGATCACGAACGGCATGAAGCTCTTGGTGGTGATGAACTTCATGAACCACGCGATGACGGCGTATCCCACCACAAAGGCGATAACGGTCGCGAAGACAGTGGGTCCCCAGGAGATGTGCCCGCTGGAGCCCGCGTCCTTGAGTTCGAACACCCCGGAGGCCAGCACCGCCGGGATGGCCAGCAGGAACGAGTACCGCGCGGCCGCCTCGCGGGTGTAGCCCATGAGCAGACCGCCGCTGATCGTCGCACCCGACCGGGAGACACCCGGGACGAGCGCCATGGCCTGGCAGATGCCGAAGATCAGGCCGTCCCGGACGCCCAGCTCGGAGAGCGTCTTGCGCTCCCGGATCGAACGGTGCTTGCCGCCGGTCTCGTCCCGGGCGGCCAGCCGGTCGGCCACACCGAGCACGATGCCCATCACGATCAGGGTGGTGGCGGTCAGCCGCAGATCCCGGAACGGGCCCTCGATCTGGTCCTTGAGCGTGACACCGAGCACCCCGATCGGGATCGAGCCGACGATCACCAGCCAGCCCATCTGGGCGTCGTGGTCGCCGCGCAGCTCCTTGTTCACCAGCGACCGGGACCAGGCGGTGATGATCCGGGCGATGTCCTTGCGGAAGTAGATCAGCACGGCGGCCTCGGTGCCGATCTGGGTGATCGCCGTGAAGGCCGCACCGGGGTCGTGCCAGTCCGCGAACGCCGCGGTCAGCCGCAGATGCGCACTGGAGGAAATCGGGAGGAACTCGGTGAGTCCCTGGACGAGCCCGAGGATGAATGATTCGAACCAGGTCATGACGGGGTCAGCTCGTCCTTGTGATCGTCGGGGGAGTTCGCGTCAGATGCTATGGCCTATCGGGTGCACGGGTTGCGCTCGGGGTCGCTCTCGGCCACTCGGGGCCGTTTCCCCGGCGCCCGCGCGGTCATGAACCGGCAGGCCGCCGGCGCCTGCGCCAGGCGACGACCAGCCCGGCGACGCCCGTCACCGCGATGAAGCCCATCGCGATGAGGAAGGGCGGCGAAGTCGGCGTCGAGGCCCGGCTTCCGGCGATGACGTACGCCGCGGTGTTCGGCACACACCCCAGTCCGGTGCCCAGCAGGAAGGGCAGCCAGCCCATCCGGGACACCGCCGCAAGGTAGTTGGCCGCGGCGAACGGCACCCCCGGGAACAGCCGCACCGCGAGCGTCGACCGGAAGCCGTGCCGGGAGAGCTGCCGGTCGGCCGCCGTCAGCCACCGCCCGCGCACCAACGGGCGCAAGCCGTCCCGGCCGAGGGCGCGCCCCAGGCCGAACGCGATGCCCGCGCCCAGCACCGTGCCCGACACCGCCGCGACCAGACCGAACGGGGCGCCGAAGAGCGCACCCGCGCCCAGATTCAGCAGCGGGCGCGGCACCAGCGCGGCCGTGCACACCCCGTATGCCACGGCGAACAGCACCACGGCCGCACCACCGGAGAGCCGCGGGTGCCAGCCGTCGACGAGCAGCCGCTGCGGCTCCAGCAGTGCCACGGCCGTCGCGGCACCGACGAGCAGCACGACGAGGAACGCCAGCCGGGACCGGGGAGCCAGCAGGACCCGGACGCAGCGCCCGGCGAGCCCCGGTACCCGGGGCGTCGGCTGTGCGGCGGAGGCGGACATCCGGGGAGAGTAACCGAGCGGGGCACGTGATCGCCGCACTTCGCGGGCGACTGCGACGCATCGCACGGAAGCCGCACCGTACGGAAGCCGCACCGTACGGAAGCCGCACCGTACGGAAGGCGTCCGCAGGTGTCCCGTCCCGCGGCGGTCATGTGGCGGACACCCGCAGGGCAGCCCCCGGGCAGCGGCAGCGAACGACGTCCCGGAGGCGTACGGTGAACAGCTGTTCCCTGATTAATCGTTGGACGAACCATCGTGTCACCCCTCACGATGAGTACATGCTCCGGTACGCCTTCCTCGCACTCGGGTCCGCAGGTGCGGACGCGACGGAGGCTGCCCTCGTTTCCTCGGTACCGGCCGCAGCCGGCAGCGCCGCGCCCGCGACGCCCGGCGGCACGCCGGTCACGCCCGCCGTCGCGGTGACAACGCCCGTCGACGGCGCCCGAATCTGACTCTTCCCGGATCATCCGGCGGACCCCGCAGGGGGAGAGTCGGCCGGCCCCCGGGGTCCCCGTCCGTTCCGCCGTGGTGCGACACCCGGCGGTCTCCCGAGGAAGAAAACCATGTCCGAGCAGGCATTCGTGCGCACCAAGCCGCACCTCACCATCGGCACCATGGGCCACGCCGGCCACGGCAAGACCACGCTGACCGCCGCCATCACCCGGGTACTGAGCACCCAAGCACGGGGCACGCAAGCCCGTGGCACCCAAGCCCGGAGCACGCAAGCACGGCGCACGAGCCCATCAGGAACCCCCGAACCACTCGGCCGGGGCGACCGGATCGACCGCGCGCCCGATGCCGCGGCGCACCGCGCCACCAGCGGCATCGCGCCCGTCGAGTACGAGACCGACACCCGGCACTACGCCCATGTGGACCCGCGCGGTCACGCCGACTTCGTGAAGAGTATGGCGACCGGCGCGGCGCGGCTCGACGGAGCCGTCCTCGTGGTGTCCGCACCGGACGGCGTCATGCCGCAGACCGCCGATCATGTTCTGCTGGCCCGTCAGGTCGGTGTCGAGCACATCGTCGTCGCCCTCACCAAGTCCGACGCGGGCGACGCCGACCTGACCGAGCTGGTCGAACTCCAGGTGCGGGACCTGCTGTCCAGGCACGGCTACGCGGGGGACACCCTGCCGGTGGTACGGGTCTCGGGGCTGCGCGCCCTGGCCGGTGACCCCCGCTGGGTCGGTGCCGTGGAGGCGTTGCTCGACGCCGTCGACACCTATGTGCCGCTGCCGGAGCGCCGGGCCGACGCACCGTTGCTGCTGCCGGTGGAGCAGGTCCGCACCCTCGCCGGAAGCGGAACCGTCGTCACCGGGGCCGTGGAACGCGGAACGCTACGGGTCGGCGACCCGGTGGAGGTGCCCGGTACGGGCGTACGGACCCTGGTCACCGGACTGGAGATCTCCGGCGTACCGATCGAGTCCGCGGAGCCGGGCGCGAGCGTCGCCGTGCTGCTGCGGGGGGTGCCGTTCGAGGCCGTGCGGCGCGGACATGTCCTGGCGGAGCCCGGCAGCGTGACGCCACGGCGCCGCTTCACGGCGCGGATGTATCTGCTGTCGGCGGCCGAGGGCGGACGCGCCACCCCGGTGGTCACCGGCCGCCGGCCGCGGTTCCGCTTCCGCACCGCGGAGGTGGCGGGCGGTATCGACATGGGTGCCACCGCGGTCGCCCGGCCGGGCGAGACCGTCACGGTGACCGTCGAGCTCGACCAGGAGGTTCCGCTCGAAGCGGGGCTCCGGTTCACCGTCCGGGAAGACGGCCGCACGCTGGGAGCCGGAACCGTCGTCGAGGATTCCGGCCGGTCCCTCGCCGACTGACCGCCCGGAAAGAGCCACCGGAAAGGGCTACCGGGAAGGGGCGGTTGGGGTCCGCGCGCTCCGACTCCGTGGCCGAGCCGGGCAGATGCGGCCTCGGCGACTCCGGATGCGGCCTCGGCGAAAGGTGCCCGTCTCGGCGAACGGCGCCCGCCACCGGCGCGCCGGCCACGGAACCCCGGGGGCGAGGCCGACCACTCCGGCGGCCCCCGCCTGCCGGTGCCGCGGAGGGAGACGTACGCCCCGGGCAACGTACGCCCGGGCACCCCCTGGCCTCCGGCCCCTCGCGCCCCGCGACAATGGAGGCGTGGAGAACGAGCCGATTCCCGTGACCCGGGCCGTGGACTTCGGGACCGCCAAGCTGATGCCCGATGTGGACCGGCCGCGGGCCTGGCTGCTCACCGTGGACGGCGCTCCGCAGTCCTATGTGGACCTCGACGATCCGACCGACCTGGAATTCGAGTACCTGCGGCGGCTCGCCCATGTCGTGGACGTCGCGGCCGACCCGGGCGCAGCGGTCGACATCCTGCACCTCGGCGGCGGCGCGCTGACCCTGCCGCGCTATGCCGCCGTCACCCGGCCGGCGTCCCGGCAGACGGTGATCGAGGCCGACTCCGGCCTCATCGCGCTGGTGGAGGACTGTCTGCCACTGCCGCCCGGAGCGGACATCCGCGTGCACGCCGCGGACGCGCGCCACTGGCTGGAGCGAACGGAGCCCGCGTCGGTGGACCTCCTGATCGCGGACGTCTTCACCGGTTCCCGGGTGCCCGCCCAGCTCACCTCCGTGGAGTACGCGCGCGCCGCCGCCCGGGCCCTGCGCCCCGGCGGCGTCTACGCGGCGAACCTCGCGGACACCGCCCCCTTCCCGTTCCTCCGCTCACAGCTGGCCGCCGCGTCCGAGGTGTTCCGGCATGTGTGCCTCATCGCCGAGCCCTCCGTGCTGCGCGGCCGTCGCTTCGGCAACACGGTGCTCGTGGCGTCCGCCGCCGAACTGCCGGTCGCCGCGCTGGCCCGCCGGACCGCGGCCGACACCTTCCCGGCGCGGGTGGAGCACGGGGCGTCCCTCGGCCGGCTGGCGGCAGGTGCGCGGCCCGTCCACGACGGTGAGGCCGAGGACTCGCCGGAGCCGCCGGACGGGACCTTCAGCGTCGGCTGACCCGGCTCACCGGATCCGCAGGACCGGTGAGCCGGGTCGAGGCCGGGCGCGAGGCGGAGGAGCCAGGTAGGGGAGCGGGTTCAGGAGGACGTCGGCCGCAGGGTGCTCATGATCTTCCTGATGGTGGCGTCCGGGATCTCGTCCTCGACCCCCTTGGCCGTGTACAGCACCCAGGTCGCCAGGTCGCCGGTCTCCGCGCGGTAGGTGACGGCGAACGCCTTGCCGTCGGTGGCGCACTTGCCGGTCTTCTTCACCCCCGTCACCGTCGCGGACGACATGGAGCCGCTGATGCCGTGGTCGCTCTTGAACGGCTTCGCCCGGGTGCCCCGGAAGGTGCCCGTCCTCTTCTGGTCATAGGCGGCGAAGACCCAGCTGAGGGCTTCGTTCTGAGCCGCCTCCGCGGTGCTCTTCGCCCCCTGCGCGCCCTTGGAGCCGGCGGCCCCCAGCGACGTGGTGTCCTCCCGGCCGCTCTCCGTCTTCGAGGTGCACCAGTCCTTCTGGGCGTACGCGGGGGACGTCATCGTCACCAGCGACTTCGGGAAGTCGGAGGTGTCCTTCTGGTCGGTGAACCCGATGGCGGTGCCCGGCCGCTCGACGGACCAGTCCGGCGGGACGTCGAACGCGTTGTGCCGCTTGCCGTTGACCACGGTCTTCCAGCCGGGGACGACGGGCTTCACCTCGGTGTCGGCCCGCGGATTGTCGAGCTCGCCCCCGCCGGAGTCGCCCGCCCCGGACGACGAGGGCGCGGCCGAGGCGGACTGCTTGCCGCCGCCCTGCCCGGCCTGGGGGCTCTCGTCCTCGCCGCCCAGGACGATCACGCCGGTGACGGCGGCCGCGACCACCACGGCGGCGGCCGTCACGACGGCGATCGTGGCCTTGCTGCGGTTGTTCCGCGGCGGCTGCGGGCCGCCGGGCACCGCCGTGTTCCACTGCGGCGCCGGCTGCTGATACGGGTTCGGCTGCTGGTAGCCCGGCTGTTGATAGCCCTGCTGCTGGTAGGGAGGGGGCGGTTGATGCCCCGGCTGTTGGTACCCCGGCTGCTGGTACGGATTCGCGTTCTGCGGGTTCTGCTCGCCCCCGGGCGGCTGTTGTCCTGGCCACATGGCCGCTAACGATAGAGGTGTCCCGTGGAAGGCGGGGCTCCGCCCTGTCGCCGGTGGCTACTCGTTGGTAACATCCCCGCCATGTCCGAGACCCTGCCGTCGATCGGCGAAATGCTCACGGCCACCGTTCCGATGGCCCGCACCCTGAACCTCGAATTCCTCGAGACCACCGCGGAGCGCGCGGTGCTCCGGCTGCCCGACCAGCCCGACTACCACAATCACGTCGGTGGGCCGCACGCCGGCGCGATGTTCACGCTCGCCGAGTCGGCCAGCGGTGCCATCGTGATCGCCGCCTTCGGCGACCAGCTCTCCCGGGCCGTCCCCCTCGCCGTACGCGCCGAGATCGGCTACAAGAAGCTGGCCATGGGGCCGGTCACGGCCACCGCCCGGCTCGGCCGCCCGATCGCCGACGTCGTCGCCGAGCTCGACGCCGGAGGGCGCCCGGAGTTCCCGGTCGAGGTCTCGATCACCCGTGAGGACGGCGCCGTCACCGGCGAGATGTCCATTCTCTGGACGCTGCGCCCGAACAGCTGACCGCCCTCTTTGCCCGGGATCCAGTAGGCTGCCCGGCGTGCGCCCCATGGCGCGCCGGGCAGTAGGACAGATCACGGGAGGAACCGGCAATTGCACGTCCAGGAGTGGCTCGAGACGGTGCCGGCGCTCAGTGTCTACATCCTGGTGGGGGTGGTCATCGGGCTGGAGAGCCTGGGCATCCCCCTGCCGGGTGAGATCGTTCTCATCAGTTCGGCCCTGCTCGCCTCGCAGCACGGCGAGATCGACCCTGTGATCCTCGGCACCTGTGCCACCGCGGGCGCGATCATCGGTGACTCCATCGGTTACCTGATCGGGCGCAGGGGCGGCAAGCCGCTGCTGACCTGGCTCGGTGGGAAGTTCCCCAAGCACTTCGGGCCACAGCACATCGCGGCCGCCGAGCGCTCCTTCGAGAAGTGGGGCATGTGGGCCGTCTTCTTCGGCCGCTTCGTCGCCCTGCTGCGGATCTTCGCCGGGCCCCTCGCCGGTGTGCTGCACATGCCGTACTGGAAGTTCCTCATCGCCAATGTGCTCGGCGGCATCGTCTGGGCGGGCGGTACCACCGCGGTGATCTACTCCGTCGGCATCGTGGCCGAGGAGTGGCTGAAGCGGTTCTCCTACTTCGGCCTGCTCATCGCCGTCGCCATCGGCCTGGCCTCGTTCCTGGTGGTCCGGAACCGGACCCGGAAGGCCGCCGCGGCGCTGGAGCAGAACGAGCCGGCCCCCGAGACCGTCCCGGCCGCCGACTGAGCGGCGGATCCCTTGCCTCCGCCGTCCCCGCGGCGGCAAGATCGTCGCCGACGGCCCCGGCGGCGGGGCGGAGCGGCGAGGAGACAGCGATGACGGAGCGGGCACTGATCGCGGGCGTGGGCGGCCGGGAGCCGAAGATCGACCCGGACGCGTTCACCGCACCCACGGCGGTGGTGCTCGGCGACGTCACCCTGGCCCCTGGATCGAGCGTCTGGTACCACGCCGTCCTCCGCGCCGACGCGGGCCCCATAGTCATCGGCCGCGGCAGCAATATCCAGGACAACTGCACCCTCCATGTCGACGTCGGCTTCCCGCTCACCGTCGGGGAGCGCGTCTCGGTGGGCCACAACGCCGTGCTGCACGGCTGCACCGTCGAGGACGACGTCCTGGTCGGCATGGGCGCCACCGTCCTCAACGGCGCGCACATCGGGGCGGGCTCCCTCGTCGCGGCCCAGGCGCTGGTGCCCCAGGGCATGCGGGTTCCGCCCGGTTCGCTGGTCGCGGGCGTCCCCGCGCGGGTCCGGCGGGAGCTCACCGCGGAGGAGCGCGAGCTCGTCACCGTGAACGCCGTGATGTACGGCGAGCTGGCGCAGCAGCACCGGGAGGCGGTCGGCGGGGCCTCGGACTGAGGCGTCGCGGGCGGCCCCTGCTGCCGGTTGGACCGCGCGGGCCGGCGCCGACGGCGGCTACGGTGCTCCGCGAGGACGTGCGGGTCGGTCACCGGGCTCGGTCACCCGGCTCGGTCACCAGGCGGGCGCGGGCGGCCACTTCGATACGGAGCCGGTCCTGCGGCGGGGTGCGGGAAGCCGTGTCCCGTCCCGGAACTCCTCCCGCCTTCGGTCCGCCCCGCGTCCCACGACGGCGCGGACCGGTGCGCCAACCGGCGCCTCGGAGCGATGAGTTCCGGTGCCGTCGAGCGGTGGGCCGGGCACGTGCGGGGCCTGTGCCGGGACGCAGGAAGGGCAACTGCCCGCGCGGCACCCGCGGATGGCGCCGATGTCCGCGGCACTCGATACGCTGCGGGTCCCAACGCAGCAGAGAATCGAGGAACAGCCGCATGGCCATGCGCAAGGCGACGATGAAGGAACAGGTCTCGGCGGCCATATCCCAGGCCGCGCCCGGTGACCGGGCCCTGGTGACCGTCGCGTCGCTCACCGGGCCCACGCCCTGGCTCACTGGAGCACTGGGCCTGATCGGACAACTGCTGGTGAAGTACTACTTCATCACCCTGACCGACCAGGCGGTGGTGTTCCACCGGATGCACCGGTTCAGCCAGCGGCCCAAGGAGGTCGCGTACGCCATCCCGCGGGCCGAGGCCCCGATGCTCATCAGCGAGGTGGCGCTCAATCCGCTGTGGAGCTGCTTCCATCTGATGCTGCCCGGCGAGCCGAAGCCGACCCGGCTGAACGTCCACCGCCTGTGGCGCGCCGAGTTGGAGCAGTTCCTCTCCGCCGTCGGCGGCCCGCAGGGCGCTCCGCAGCAGGGCGGCTACCCGCAGCAGGCCATGCCGCAGCAGGCCATGCCGCCCCAGGGCTACCCGCAGCAGGGCATGCCGCCCCAGGGTGCCCCGCAGTACGGCTACCCGCAGAGCCCCCAGCAGTCCGGTCAGCCGGTCCCGCAGCAGCCCGGTCCGTACGGTCAGCCCGCACCGGCCCCGCCCGCGCCCGCCCCCTACGGGCAGCAGGGCCCCCCGGTTCCGCAGGAGCCCTGGGGCGTGCCCGAGGAGTACCGGACCCACACGCCGCCGCAGCAGCAGCCCGCCCCCCATGGGCAGCAGGGCCCCCCGGTTCCGCCGGACCCCTGGGGCGTTCCCGAGGAGTACCGGACCCACCCGCAGCAGCAGCAGCCCGGCCCCTACGGTGCGCCGGGCGCCCAGCCCGGCCCCTACGGTGCCCCGCAGCAGCCTGGTCCGTACGGTGCCCCGCAGCAGGGCAACCCGTACGGCGGCTGACCCCGTGTCGCCCCGGCGGGCGGGCGGTCCGCCCGCCCGCCGGGTGGGGTGAAGATCACAGCCCGCGGCGTGCGGTGGCCGGTGAACTGCTGAGTACCGTGTGCGGGTGCCGAAAAACCGGAACACGTTCTCATCGCTCGGAGCCTGGCGGCGCCGGGCCGTCACCCGCGCGGTGCACCGCGGCTGGCGCTGGATGCAGGACGCCGGAGCCGTCACCGCCGAGCGTCCGGGCCGGCACCGGTTCGGCCGGATAGGCCCGGGGACCCGGCTGGCGTTCCCCCAGGGCACCGTCTTCGGGGAGCCGTGGATCCACCTCGGCGACCACTGCATCATCGGTGAACAGGTCACGCTCACGGCCGGGATGATGCCCGGCCTCGACCTGGGGCCGGAGCCGGTGCTGCGGCTGGGCGACGGCGTCGTCCTCGGCCGCGGCAGCCATGTCGTCGCCTCTCAGCCGGTGGTCTTCGGCAACGACGTCTTCTGCGGCCCGTACGTCTACGTCACCAGCGACAACCACTCCTACGACGACCCCGCCCAGCCGATCGGCCGGCAGTGGCCGCGCACCGCGCCCGTCGAGATCGGGCCGGGCAGCTGGCTGGGCGCCGGAGCGGTGATACTCCCCGGAGCGCGCCTGGGCCGCAACGTGGTGGTCGCGGCCGGAGCGGTGGTGCGGGGCGAGGTGCCCGACCACGCGGTGGTCGCCGGCGCGCCCGCCCGGGTCGTGCGCCGCTGGGATCCCGAGACCGGGTGGCAGCCCCCGCTGCGCACCCCGCCGCCGGTGCCGATCCCGGAGGACGTCACGCCGGAACAGCTGCGGGCCCTGGCGGAACTGGAGCCGGACGGACCGTGAGCCCAGGGCTCACGGTCCGTCCGGCTGAACGGCGGGCCTCAGCCCGCCGCCAGCAGCACCGTGCCGAACAGGGCCAGTCCCGCGCCAGCCGCCTGCACCGCCCGCAGCCGTTCGTCGAGGAAGCCGCGCGCCGCCAGCGCGGTGATCACCGGGTAGAGCGAGGCCAGGACGGCCGCGACCGTCACCGGACCCTGCTGCGCGGCGAGTGCGTAGCTGCCGTTGGCCGCCACATCGGCCAGACCCACGAACGCCAGGGCCGGCAGTGACGCCCGGATGACCCCCATGCCGCCCTCCTCGGGCAGCGCGGGCGCGCCGCGCCGCACCGAGGCGGCAAGGGCCGCACCGCCGACCACGACATTGGTCACCCGCTGGACGAACAGCGCGAGGAACAGCCCGGTGAGCGTGGTGGACGACTCGGCGATGAGGGCCATGACGGCGCCGAAGCCGAAGGCCGCCACCAGCGTCAGCAGGATCGCCTGCCGCTGCACCGGCGCGCCGCGCAGCTGCGGGCCGCCCGCCAGCACCACGCCCGCGACGGCCACCAGGATCCCGGCGATCTGCAGCAGGCCGGGACGTTCGCCGATCATCAGGCCGACGCCCACCGGCACGGCCACGCCGATCGAGCCCAGGGGCGAGACGACACCCATCGGGCCGAGCGCGAGCGCCCGGTAGAAGCAGAGCATCGCCACCGGGCCGACGACACCCGCCGCGACCGCGAACCACAGCTGGGGGCCGGCCTCGCTCCAGCCGCCGGTGGCGATCACGATAGCGCCGAGCACGACGGCGGCGATCGTCTGCGAGACGACGACCACGGTGAGGGCCGGGATGCGTCGCGTCAGCAGGCCGCCCCCGAAGTCGGCCAGCCCCCACAGGAGACTGGTGGCCAGAGCGAAGACGGCCGTCATACGAACCTCGCAGTACAGTGTGGTGAACGCTGGAGTCCAGCACAGCATAGTTGAAGAAACTAAACTGCTGCATCAAAAATATTGGACGGTACGTGACGGACCTCGACCACCTCACCCAGTCGCTCGCCCGCAACCTCAAGCGCTGGCGGAATGAGCGGGGCTTCACCCTGGACGGGCTCGCGGCCCGGGCGGGCGTCAGCCGAGGCATGATCATCCAGATCGAACAGGCGCGGACGAACCCCAGCGTCGGCACCACGGTGAAGCTCGCCGACGCCCTCGGAGTCAGCCTCACCACCCTGCTCGACTTCGACCAGGAGCCCCGCGTCCAGGTCGTCCCCGCCGACCGCGCGGTACGGATGTGGTCCACCGAGGACGGCAGCTCCAGCACCCTCCTCGCCGGCACCCAGACCCCCGGACCGCTGGAGCTGTGGTCCTGGCACCTGGAGCCCGGCGACGGCAGCGCCTCCGACCCGCACCCGTCGGGCACCTTCGAACTCGTCCATGTCCGGTCCGGCGAGCTGACCCTCGTTGTCGAGGGCGAGGAGCACCTGCTCGGCGCCGGAACCTCGGCCAGCTTCGAGGCCGACGGCACCCACGCCTACCGCAACGACGGCACCGAGCCGGTCGAGCTGATGATGGTCGTCTCCGTGCCGCCGGTGCGCTGAGCGGCGCCGGGACGGCGGACCCCGGCCCCGCGCCCGTTTGTTGGCGTGCCCGCATGCGCGCCCCCATCGGTCACTTCGACGAGGTCCACCCTGCCGCCGAGTGCCTGGACGACCTGGTGCCGCCCGTCGCCGACGCCATCCGGGCGTGGAGCGCCGCGGTGCCCGTGGAGCAATTGCTCTACGTCGACTCCGACCCCGGGACGGCGGACACCGCCGTCTTCGCCGAGACCTACGGCCCCGGGCTCCTGGAGGCCTCCGCGAACTGCGTGGTCGTCGCCGGACGCCGGGGCGGGGAGACCACCCTGGCCGCCTGCATGGTGCCGGCGACCGCCCGGCTGGACGTCAACGGCACCGTCCGGCGCCACCTCGGCGCCCGCAAGGCGTCCTTCGCCCCGCTGGACCGGGCCGTGGCGGAGACCGGCATGGAGTACGGCGGCATCACCCCGCTCGGGCTGCCGGCGGACTGGCCGCTGCTGGTGGACGCCGCGCTCGTCCCGGCGCCCTGCCTGGTCATCGGCAGCGGCAGCCGCCGCGGGAAGCTCCTCGTCCCCGGCGCGGCGCTCGCCGCGCTCCCCGGAGCCGTCGTCCTGGACGGCCTCGGCGGCTGAGCCCCGCCCCCGCGGCCCGCCCCCGCCGCCTCGGCCGGTTCAGCCCAGCCGGGGGAGCTCGATCGCCGGACAGCGGTCCATGACCATGTCCAGACCGGCGGCCCGTGTCCGCTCCCAGGCCGGCTCGTCCACCACGCCGAGCTGGAACCAGACCGCCTTCGCGCCGATCGCCACCGCCTCGTCGGCGACCTGCCCGGCGAGATGGCTGTTGACGAACACATCGACCACGTCCACCGGGAACGGGATGTCGGCCAGCGAGGCGTACCCCCGCTCTCCGTGCACCGTCTCCGCCTTCGGGTGCACCGGCACGATCCGCTTGCCGTACCGCTGGAGCACCTCGGCCACCCCGTGCGCCGCCCGGCTCTCGTTGGTCGACAGACCGACCACCGCCCAGGTGTCACCGGTGCCGGTGAGGATCCTGCGGACCGTCTCTGCGTCTCCGTACATGTCCCGGACAACGAAGGACCTGCCGGGACCATTCCCGCAAGCCCCGCATAGGCTGGCGTGATGCAGGACCAGTACCGGACGGTCGCGCGCGAGGGCGTGCACGAGATCGAGATCAACAAGTCGCGCTTCCGCTGCGCTCTCGCACCCGCCGCGACGGAGGAGGATGCGCAGGAGTTCGTCCGGCGCATCCGCAGGGAGCACCCCACCGCCTCCCACAACTGCTTCGCGTACGTCATCGGCGCCGACGGCGGTGTGCAGAAGGCGAGCGACGACGGCGAGCCCGGCGGCACCGCCGGCGTCCCGATGCTCCAGATGCTGCTGCGCCGCGAGGTCCGCTTCGTCGTCGCCGTCGTCACCCGGTACTACGGCGGGGTGAAACTCGGCGCGGGCGGGCTCATCCGCGCCTACGGCGGCGCGGTCGGCGAAGCGCTCGACGCCCTCGGCACTCTCACCCGGCAGCGCTTCCGGCTGGCCACCGTCACCGTCGACCACCAGCGGGCCGGGAAGCTGGAGAACGACCTGCGGGCGACCGGCCGCGAGGTCCGGGACGTGCGCTACGCGGCCGAGGTGACCCTGGAAATCGGGCTCCCCGAGGCGGACCTCGACGCCTTCCGTGCCTGGATCGCCGACACCACCGCGGGCACCGCCCGGGTCGAACTCGGCGGCGAAGCCTACGGAACCGTCTGACACCGGACCGAACCGCCCGTCTCCGCCCGGGGTGTCCTACCCCACCGTTACAGTCGAGGATCATGCGACTCCTGCACACGTCCGACTGGCATCTCGGCCGGTCCTTCCACCGGGTGAGCCTGCTGCCCGCCCAAGCGGCGTTCCTCGACCACCTCGTGGAGACGGTGCGGGAGCAGCGGGTCGACGCCGTCCTCGTCGCGGGCGACGTGTACGACCGGGCCGTGCCCCCGCTCGCCGCCGTCGAACTCTTCGACACCGCGCTCCACCGGCTCGCCGACGCCGGGGTGCCCACGGTCATGATCTCCGGCAACCACGACTCCGCCCGCCGGCTCGGCGTCGGCTCCCGGCTGATGGACCGGGCGGGCATCCATCTGCGCACCGATCCCGCCGGCTGCGCCGACCCGGTGGTCCTCACCGACGCCCACGGCGAGGTCGCCCTGTACGGGCTGCCGTACCTCGAACCGGCCCTGGTCCGGGAGGAGTTGGACGCCGAGCGGACCAGCCACACCGCGGTCCTGGACGCCGCCATGGACCGGGTCCGCGCCGACCTCGCCGGCCGCCCCTCCGGCACCCGCTCGGTGGTGCTGGCCCACGCCTTCGTCTCCGGCGCCGCCACCTCCGACAGCGAGCGGGACATCACGGTCGGCGGCGTCGCCGCGGTGCCCGCCACGGTCTTCGACGGGGTCGACTACGCGGCCCTCGGCCATCTGCACGGCTGTCAGACCGTCAGCGAGCGCATCCGCTACTCCGGATCGCCGCTCGCCTACTCCTTCTCGGAGGTCCACCACCGCAAGAGCATGTGGCTGGTCGACCTGGGGCCGGACGGCGCGTTCGACGCCGAGCGGATCGACTGCCCGGTGCCCCGCCCGCTCGCCCGCATCCGCGGCCCGCTGGAGGACCTGCTGAAGGACCCGGAGCTCACCCGGCACGAGGACGCCTGGGTGGAGGCCACGCTCACCGACGCCGTGCGCCCGGACGACCCGATGGCCCGGCTCGCCGAGCGCTTCCCGCACGTCCTCAACCTCGCCTTCGACCCCGAACGGGACGCCGAGGACCCGCTCGCCTCCTACGCCGAGCGGCTCAAGGGCCGCACCGACCGGCAGATCGCCGAGGACTTCGTGGCCCATGTGCGCGGCGGCACCGGACCCGACTCCGGCGAGCGGGCCGTCCTGGGCGGCGCCCTCGACGACGTCCGCGCCCGCACGGCGGCCGCGGAGAGCCGGAGCGAGGGGGTCCGGTGAGGCTGCACCGCCTGCGGGTCACCGCGTTCGGTCCGTTCGGCGGCACCGCCGAGGTCGACTTCGACGACCTCTCCGCCGCCGGGCTGTTCCTGCTCCACGGCCCGACCGGGGCGGGCAAGACCTCCGTCCTCGACGCCGTCTGCTACGCCCTGTACGGCGGTGTGCCCGGCGCCCGGCAGAGCGGACAGTCCCTGCGCAGCGACCACGCCGACCCGCTCACCCCGACCGAGGTGCTGCTCGACCTCACCGTCGGCGGACGCCGCCTGGAGGTCACCCGCCGCCCCGAGCAGCCGCGTCCGAAGAAGCGCGGCAGCGGCTTCACCCGGGACAAGGCGCAGACCTGGCTGCGCGAACGCGCCGAGGGGGAGTGGCGGCCGCTCAGCCGCTCCCACCAGGAGGCCGGCGAGGAGATCGGGCAGCTCCTCGGCATGAGCAAGGAGCAGTTCTGCCAGGTGGTCCTGCTCCCGCAGGGGGACTTCGCCCGCTTCCTCCGCGCCGACGCGGAGGCCCGCGGCAAGCTGCTCGGCCGGCTCTTCGACACCCGGCGGTTCGCCGCCGTCGAGGAGCGGCTCGCCGAACTGCGCGCCGCCGCCCAGCAGCAGGTGCGCAGCGGGGACGAACGGCTGCTGGCCTTGGCGCACCGGATGCAGCAGGCGGCCCTCCGGGGCCCGGAACCGCCCTTCCCCGCCCTCGGCGGGCCCGACGGGGCGGCGCCCGCCGTTCCGGCGCAGCGCTCCGCCGCCCGCACCCGGCAGCGTGCGGAAGAGGCGCCTCCGGTGCCCGGCGAGCCCGGACTCGCCGACACGGTGCTGAGCGGCGCCGCGGTGGCCCGGGCCGGCGCCCGGGAGTGGCGCACGATCTGCGCCGCGGCGGTGCGCGCCGCCGAAGCGGCCCACGCCGCGGCCGTCGCGGAGCTGGAGACCGTACGGGAACAGCACCGCCTCCGGCAGCGGTACGACGCGGCCGTGCGCCGCCGCACAACCCATGACGCCCTGCGCGAGGAGCGGGAGCGCGCACGCACCCGGCTGGACCGGGCCCGCAGCGCCGACACCGTGCTCCCCGCCCTGCGGCTGCGCGACACGGCGGCGGCCGGGCACCGGGAGGCCGCGGCAGCCGCCGGGCGGGCCCGCGCCGCGCTGCCCGACGGCCTCCGGGAGGCGCCCCGCGGGACCCTCGCCGAGCTGGAGCGCGAGGCCCGCCAGGAGCTCGGTTCGCTGGCCGCCGCCCGCCGGACCGAGGAGCGCGGCACCGCGCTGGCCGCCGAACTCGCCGAGCTGGAGCGGCAGTCCCGCGCGGACGACGAGGTGCTGACCGAGGCGGCGCACTGGCTCGGCCGGTGGGACACCGTCCGCCGCGACCACCAGCAGCGGGTCGACCGGGCCGGGGAGGCCGCCACCCGCGCCGAACACCTCGCCGGCCGGCTCGAACCGGCCCGGCGCAGGCTGGACGCCGCCCGTCGGCGCGACACCCTCACCGGTCAGGCGCACGCCGGGGAGGAGCGGCTGCTGGAGGCCCGTGGCGCCTCCGCCGTGGCCCGGGAGACCTGGCTCGACCTCAAGGAGCGCAGGCTGCTCGGCATCGCCGCCGAACTCGCTGCCGCCCTGCGGGAAGGCGAGCCGTGCGCCGTCTGCGGCGCGCCCGACCACCCGGCCCCGGCCCGCCTGGAGGCGGATCACATCGGGCGGGCGGACGAGGAGGCGGCGCTCGCCACGTACCAGCGGGCCGACACCCGGCGCGAGGAGGCCGAGCAGCGGCTGCGTTCCGTACGGGAGGCGCTGGAGGCCGCGGACACCGAGGCGGACGGCGCCGCGACCGACCGGCTGGCCGGGGAGGTCGCCGAACACCAACAGGCCCTGTCCGCCGCCCGGAGCGAGGCCGCCGACGCGCACGCCGCCCGGGAGGCGTTCGACCGCATCGAGCGCGAACACACCGAACGCCGCGACGAACACCAGGCAGCCGAGCGCCGGGTGGCCGCGCGCACCTCGCGGCGCGAGACCCTGCTGAGCGAACAGACGGCGGTGGCCGAGGAGTTGGCCCGCGCCCGGGGAACCGCCCGGAGCGTCGCCGAACGCGTCACCGAACTGGAGCGGCGCGCCGCACTGCTGGAGACGGCGGAGGAAGCGGCCCACGCACTGGAGCGCGCGGAGTCCCGCCTCGGGGAGGCCGGGACCGGTCTGGCGGACGCCGCCGGCGCGGCCGGCTTCCCCACGGCGGAGGACGCCGCCACCGCCGTCCTCGCCCCCGAGGCCCGGCGCGCGCTGGAACACCGGCTCGCGGCCTGGGAGGCGGAGGACGCCGCCCTGACGGCCGAACTCGCCGACCCGCAGCTCGTCGCGGCCGGACAGCGGCCCCCGGCCGACCCGGCCGCGGCACAGACGGCGCTCGACGCCGCCACCCGGCGGCTCCGGGACGCCTCCGCCGCGGACGAGGCCGCCCGCACCCGCTGTGCCGAACTGGACCGGCTGGGAGCGCAGGCCACCCTGGACGCCCGCCGACTGGCCCCGCAGCGGGCCGAGTACGAGCGAGTGGCCCGGATGGCGGCCCTCACCGCGGGCACCTCCGCCCAGAACGAGCGGAAGATGCGCCTGGAGTCCTATGTCCTGGCCGCCCGGCTGGAACAGGTGGCGGCCGCCGCCAGCAGCCGGCTGCACCGGATGTCCGCCGGGCGCTACACCCTGGTGCACTCCGACGCCCGGAGCGGGGGCCGCGGCCGGTCCGGCCTCGGACTCCACGTCATCGACTCCTGGACGGGCAACGAGCGGGACACTGCCACCCTCTCCGGCGGCGAGACCTTCTTCGCCTCGCTCGCCCTCGCCCTCGGCCTGGCCGACGTGGTGAGCGAGGAGTCCGGCGGCACCCGGCTCGACACGCTCTTCATCGACGAGGGCTTCGGCAGCCTGGACGAGCAGACCCTCGACGAGGTGCTGGAGGTGCTGGACTCCCTGCGCGAGCGCGACCGCACCGTCGGCATCGTCAGCCACGTCGCGGACCTGCGGCAGCGGATCCCGGCCCGCCTGGAGGTGGTCAAGGCGCGTTCCGGCTCGGCGGTGCGCCACCGGGCGCCGGAGGGCACGGGCTGACCGCCGCCCGCCACGAGCCGGCCGCCGGCGGCCGACCGCCTATATCCGCCAGGACCGGATCCGCCCCGCCGCGTCGTAGACCGTCGACTCACCGGACTGCAGGTCCTTGACCAGCTCGATGAGCGCGCCGTACGGCGGGTCGATGCCCTCGTGCGAGGCGTGCATGTAGGCCACGGCGACACCGCAGGCGAACAGGGCGTTGCGGGAGGGCAGCGGGCGCAGCTGCACCAGGGTGTGCAGCAGCGCCGCCGCCCGCCAGGCGGCGTCGGCCTCCTCCCCTAACCGGGGTGTGTTGACCCGGTGCCGGGCCACGGCCGCCACCAGGGAGGAGTAGTCGTCGACTCCCGGGTCACCGGGCAGGATCTCCGTCTGGCGGGCCAGCAGCCAGCGGATGTCGATATGCAGATCCACCTGTCAGACGCTCCCGCTCCGGTTCCGCCGCTCCGCCGGGGCGTCGTCCGGGAACGCCGCGTCGAACGCGTCGGCGTTCTCCCGGACGAAGGACCGGAACACCTGGGATGCCTCGGCCATGGCACGTCGCTGGGCGAGGTCGTCGGTGACGGCCTCGCGCACCAGCGCCTTGAGCGTGACCCCTCGCTCCTTCGCCGCCTCACGGAGCTCGCTCAGCTCTTCGTCGCTGAAATCAATGTTCAGAGCGGGCATGGCGCTACGGTACTGCTCCGGTACCGGATCGCGCAGCGATGCAGGTGGGAAAGGTTTCTCCGGGTACCGGAGGCGCCGTGCGAGTCGCCCGGGACACGGGGAGCGCCGCGGGCCCGGTGCGCTGCGGCGATCCGGCGCACTGCCCCGACCGCCCGACCGCCCGACCGCCCGACCGCCCGACCGACCAGCGACCGACCGACGACGGGCCGATCCGATGCGCGGGGGATCCGGGCCGGACCGGACCGCCCGCACCCCCGGCGGCCGGTTCCGGGACACCTCCCCGGGACCGGCCGCCGACAGGGCCACTGCGGTGGTCAGAGCCGGGAGAGCTCGTCCACCAGGTCGTCCAGGCCCAGCGAGCCCAGCGACAGCGCCGCCATGTGCCACTGCTTGGCGTCGAAGGCGTCGCCGTGTGCCGCCCGGGCGGCCTCGCGGCCGGTGAGCCAGGCGCGTTCGCCGAGCTTGTAGCCGATGGCCTGGCCCGGCATGCCCAGGTAGCGGATGAGCTCGCTGTCCAGGAAGTCCGCCGGACGGCCGTTGTGCAGGCCGAAGAACTCCCGCGCCAGCTCGGGCGTCCAGCGCTCACCGGGGTGGAACGGCGAGTCCGCGGGGATCTCCAGCTCCAGGTGCATGCCGATGTCGACGATCACCCGCAGGGCCCGCATCATCTGGGCGTCCAGATAGCCCAGCCGCTGCTCGGCGTCGCGGAGGAATCCCAGCTCGTCCATGAGCCGCTCCGCGTAGAGCGCCCAGCCCTCGGCGTTCGCGCTCACCATGCCGACCGTCGCCTGGTACCGGGAGAGCCGGTCGGCGACATGGGCCCACTGGGCGAGCTGGAGATGATGCCCCGGGACGCCCTCGTGGTACCAGGTGGACACCAGGTCGTAGACCGGGAACCGGGTCTCGCCCAGGGTGGGCAGCCAGGTGATGCCCGGCCGGGAGAAGTCGACCGACGGCTGGGTGTAATAGGGCGCGGCGGCGCTGCCGGGCGGGGCGATCCGCGACTCCACCTTCCGGACCCGCTCGGCGAGTTCGAAGTGGGTGCCGTCCAGCTGGTCGATGGCCTCGTCCATCAGGCCCTGGAGCCAGACCCGGACCTCCTCGACGCCCTCGATGTGCGTGCCGTGCTCGTCGAGGTGGGCGATGGCCGCCCACGGCGTGGCCGCGCCCGGCAGGACCTTCTCCGCCTCGGCGCGCATCTCCGCGAGCAGCCGGTGGTACTCCGACCAGCCGTACGCGTAGGCCTCGTCGAGGTCGAGGTCGGTGCCGTTCCAGTACCGCGACCAGCGGGCGTAGCGCTCCCGGCCCACGGTGTCGGGGCTGCCCTCGACCGCCGGGGCGTAAGCGTCCCGCAGCCAGTCCCGCAGGTCCGCGAAGGCCGCGGTCGCCGTGGCGGCCGCCATGTCGAGCTCGGTGCGCAGCTCCTTCGGGCCGTCGGCGGTGAACTCCGCGAACCAGCTGCGGTCCTTGCCCACCCAGTCGTCCAGCTGCTCGATGAAGGTCGCCACCTGACGCGGCCCGGCGGGCAGCTCGCGGTCGAGCCCCGCGGCGAGCGAGGCGCGGTAGCCGTCCAGCGCGGCGGGCACCGCCTGCAGCCGCTGCACGACGGCGGCCCACTCCTCGGTGGTCCCGGTGGGTGTCACGGTCAGCACCGTGCGGAGGGCGTGCACGGGGGAGTGGATGTTGCTGACGGCGCGCAGCCCCTCCTGGGCCTCGTGCACCGCGAGTTCGGCGGTCAGCCGCTCCCGCAGCAGCCGGGCGCAGCGGCGCTCGGCGTCGGTGTCGGCGCCCGGCCGGGTCTCCGCCTCGGTCAGCCGCTCCAGCGTGTCGCGGGCCAGGTCGGCGAGTGCCTGCTGCCCGGCGGGGGAGAAGTCGGGGAGCCTGCCGGACGATGCGGCCACACCCAGGTAGGTGCCGGTGATCGGGTCGAGTTCGATGAGGGCGTCGACGTAGGCGTCGGCGACCTGACGCGGCAACGGGCTGCTGTTGATGTCGGACATGGGCTCCATCCTCGTACGCGGTCGGGCACCGCGTCACTACCGGTCGGGTCATGATCCACCTTCCCGCGGCGGGCCTCGCGGACACTCCGGGCGGCCCGGTCCGGCGCCCGGCCCGCCTGGGCGGAGAGGCGCGCGCTGCGGCGCACCCGGTCCGGCGGATGGAGTCGACGCCGGCGGCGGGCTACCCCTGCGGGGCCGGGGGCAGCAGCGGCCCGCACTCCCACTGCTGGAAGATCAGCCGCGTCTCGACCCGGGCGACCTCGCGCCGGGAGGTGAACTCGTCCAGGACCAGCCGCTGGAGGTCGGCGGTGCCGGTGACCGCCACGTGGACCAGGTAGTCGTCCGGCCCGGTCAGGTGGAACAGCGCCCGGGACTCGGGCAGCGCCCGCACCCGTTCGACGAAGGGGCCGATCAGTTCCCGGCGGTGCGGCCGGACCTGCACCAGCAGCAGGGCCTCCAACCCCCGGCCCAGCTTCGCGGGGTCGAGCCGGAGCTCGTGCCGCAGGATCACCCCGGACCGCCGCAGCCGGGCCACCCGGTCCAGACAGGTCGACGGCGCCACGCCCACCTCGGCGGCGAGATCCCGGTAGGTGGTCCGGGCGTCGTTCTGCAGGAGCCGCAGAATCTGCAGATCCACCGGATCCAAAGGGACGGAATCGGCCATCTGCCGAACATAGCACGGCGATTTTCCGCCAGATCCCGGTGAGCGTTCAGCATCGGGTCATGGAGACGACTGCTGCGACATCACCCCGCTCGCTCAGCACCGAGGCCGTGCACGCCGGCCGTGAGGACCTCGCGGACCTCGGTCTGCACGCGCCGCCGCTGGACCTGTCCACGACGTACCCGTCCCGGGACAGCCGGGCCGAGGCCGCGCGGATCGACGCGTTCGCCGCCACCGGCGCGCGGCCGGACGGCCCGCCCGTCTACTCCCGGCTCGACAACCCCACCACCGCGCGTTTCGAGACGGCCCTCGCCCGCCTGGAGGGCACCGAGAGCGCGGTCGCCTTCGCCAGTGGCATGGCCGCGCTCACCGCCTGTCTGCTGGTCCGGAGCAGCATGGGGCTCCGGCACGTCGTCGCCGTCCGCCCGCTCTACGGGTGCAGCGACCACCTGCTGACCGCGGGCCTGCTCGGCAGCGAGGTCACCTGGGTGGACCCGGACGGCATCGCCGACGCCATACGCCCCGACACCGGCCTGGTCATGGTGGAGTCTCCGGCCAACCCCACCCTCGCCGAGGTCGACCTCGGGGCCGTCGCCGGTGCCTGCGGCGAGGTGCCGCTGCTGGCCGACAACACCTTCGCCACCCCGGTGCTCCAGAGGCCGGCCGAGCACGGGGCGCGGATCGTGCTGCACAGCGCGACGAAGTACCTCGGCGGCCACGGGGACGTCCTCGGCGGTGTCGTGGCCTGCGACGAGGAGTTCGCCCGGAAGCTGCGGCAGGTCCGCTTCGCCACCGGCGGGGTGCTCCACCCGCTCGCCGGCTATCTCCTGCTGCGCGGGCTCGCCACGCTGCCGGTACGGGTACGGGCCGCCTCGGCGACCGCGGCCCTGCTCGCCGAGCGGCTGGCCGGTGACCCGCGGGTGACCCGGGTCCACTACCCGAAGCTGGGCGGCGCGATGGTGGCCTTCGAGGTCGAGGGGGACCCGCACGAGGTGATCGCCGGGGTGCAGCTGATCACCCCCGCGGTCAGCCTCGGCAGCGTCGACAGCCTCATCCAGCACCCGGCGTCCATCAGCCACCGGATCGTGGACGCGGACGACCGCCGGTCCTCCGGAGTCTCGGACCGGCTGCTGCGGATGTCGGTCGGCCTGGAGGACGTCGAGGACCTGTGGCAGGACCTCGACGCCGCTCTGGGCGCGCCGTTCAGCGTTCGGCCGGCTGCTGCGCGGGGCGCGGACGCACCGGTGCCGGATCCAGCCGTGCGGTGATCACCAGCGTGCCCTCCTCGATCTGGTAATCGAGGGGGAGGCCGAGACCGCGCATGGCGGCGACCATTCCGGTGTTCGCCGCCTGAGTGACGGCGTAGACGCTGTCGCAGCCCGCCTCTCCGGCGAGCGCGACCAGCCGGCGCAGCAGTTCCGCGCCGATGCCGCGGCGCTGCCAGTCGTCCTCGACCAGCAGCGCCACCTCGGTCTCGTCGCCGTCCCAGAGCAGGTGCCCCAGGGCGACCAGCCGGCCGGACGCGGTCCGGGCCGCCAGGGTGCGGCCGTACCGGGGGCTGAGCAGATGGTCGAGGTACCGGTCCGCGTCGCCGACCGGACCGTGGTAGCGCAGGCTCAGGGTCCGCGTCGAGCAGCGGTCGTGCATCTCGCGGGCGGCGGCCAGATCGGTGCTCCCGGCCCGCCGCACGGTGATCTCGTTGCCCTCCGGGAGCGTCAGCACGTCCCGGCTGCCGGGCACCCGCGGGCCGAGCCGGGCGTCCAGCTCCACCAGGGCCCGGGCGCGGGCGAACTCGGTGGGCGTGAACGGCAGATACGGCCGCTCGACGGTGATGGACCCGCCGGAGGGGTCGCGGAGCCGCAGCACCGTCTCCTCCAGGACGCCCTCCTCGGGCACCGGGTCGGCGAGCGGCTGCCCGGTCAGCGTCCGGGCGGGCAGCGAGTGGATGGTGCAGCGGCCCAGCAACTGCCGCAGCGCGAGCGGGAGCTCCGCCGCGTCCAGTGCGGTCCGGGTGGCGAGGTTGAGCACCCGGGTCGGCGTGTCGACCAGGTCGTGGGCGTCCGCCCGCTCGACCCAGGTGCCGCTGCCGCCGGCCGCGGCGATCTCCCGGGTGAGCTCCGCGGGCGGCAGCGCCGCCGGGGCGCGCAGCAGGAACTCGTCGACCGTGCCGTCGGACAGCGGGTGGGTCTGGAGCGTCAGGATGTCCACCCGGTGCCGGGCCAGAGCGGTGCACAGCTCGGCGAGGCTGCCCGGCTCGTCCCGTACGGTCGTGCGGACGCGCCACAGCGACGTGCCGCCGTGCCCCGGCTCCGGTGCCGCGGCGCCGGGGGGCGCCGCGGCACCGGTATCGCTCCGGGTCCCGGTGCCACCGGGCGGGGCATGGCTGTGCCGGCGTGCCCACCAGGTGTGGAAGCCCGCCGTGGCGGCCAGGGCCACGGCCGAGGCGACCAGCAGGACCGGGCCCCTGGGGGCGTGGGCGACCGTATTGGCGATCGCGTCGGCGACCGCGACGGCCGTGAAGAGGGCGGCCAGTTCGACGAGGTCCCGCCGCCAGTGGTGCGGGCGGCGGGTGTGCTTGGCGGAATTCACGTCAGTCATGCAGTCACCCTGCCGGACCGGTGTTGCGTGATCACGAACGCCTTGTGACCGATGGGTTAAGGGCATAATTGATCGACTACTGCCTGTTTTCAGCCATTTCTTGATGGTTCACCGAGGGTGGCGAGGTGCTTTTCCCGACGGGCAGTGGCCCCTTCGGCCGGGATACGGCGCCTCCCGTCAGCCTCCCGGCGCCGACCGGCGGCGGACGGCTCCCGGCCGACCGCCCGCGCGGACCGCCGGATCATTGCCCCACGAGCCCCGGCCGGAGCACCTTGGTGAACAGCACCGTGCCGCCCTCCTCGCACAGCCGCACCGTCAGCTCCCCGCCGTCCCCGTCGATCTCGGCCTCCCCGTAGTACTGTCCGCCCTCCAGCGGTGAGACGTTCGCCCGCGCCGGAGCCTTCACGAAGGCCTGCTCCGGACCGAAGGTGCCGTCCAGCTTCAGCGCGGGAAAGCCGCCCGCGTTGAGCGGACCCGACACGAACTCCCAGAACGGCGCGAAGTCCTGGAACGCCGCCCGGGACGGCGCGTAGTGCTGCGCCGAGGTGTAGTGCACATCCGCCGTCAGCCAGACCGTGCCGGTGATCCGGCGTGACCTGATGTGCCGCAGCAGCTCCGCGATCTGCAGCTCCCGCCCCAGCGGCGCGCCGGGGTCGGCCTGTGCGACCGCCTCGTAGTCCGTCCGGCCGTCCGGGACCACCAGGCCCAGCGGCATGTCGGCGGCGATCACCTTCCAGACCGCCCGGGAGCGGGAGAGCTCCCGCTTCAGCCAGGCCAGTTGTTCCGCGCCGAGGATCCCCTGGGCGTCCGCCGGCTGCCGGCCGGGCGAATTGGCGTTCCGGTACGTCCGCATGTCCAGCACGAACACATCCAGCAGCGGACCGTGCCGCACCACCCGGTGGACCCGGCCCTCGCCGTTCGCCCGCAGCGTCCGGACCGGGGTGTACTCGCCGAACGCCCGCAGCGCGCGGGCCGCCAGCACATCGACCCGCTTCTCGGTGTAGCGGGCGTCGTCCAGGATCTCGCCCGGATACCAGTTGTTGAGCACTTCGTGGTCGTCCCACTGCACGATGCCCGGCACCTGGGCGTGGAAGCGGCGCAGCTGCTCGTCGAGCAGGTTGTAGCGGAAGTTCCCGCGGAACTCCGCCAGCGTCTCGGCGACCTTCGCCTTCTCCTCGGTGGTGACATTCCGCCAGATCCGGCCGTCCGGCAGGGTGACGCTCGGCGCGATCGGGCCGTCGGCGTAGACGGAGTCGCCGCTGCACAGGAAGAAGTCCGGGTTCCGGCGGCGCATCTCCTCGAAAATCGGGAAGCCGCCGCGGTCCGGGTTGATCCCCCAGCCCTGCCCGGCGAGATCACCGGACCACAGGAACCGCACCCCGTCCCGGCGCCGCACGGGCGCCGTACGGAAGGTGCCGTACACCGGCTCACCGGTGCGCCGCGGGTCGTCCGGATCGGCCAGCACGACCCGGTAGTGCACCTGCTCGCCGGGCGGCAGCCCGTGCAGCGCCGTGGTCCCGGTGCAGTCCGTGTCCGGACCGACCGGCGGCCCGGGGTACCGCCGCACCGAGCGGAACGTTTCGGTGGCCGAGGTCTCCACGACCATCCGGGCGGGCCGGTCGGAGCGCACCCAGACCAGGCCCGAGGAGGAGGTGACATCCCCGGTCTGCACGCCCCACCGGGCGGCCGGCCGGCCCCCGAGGGACTGGGCGGGCGCCGCCCGGGGCACGGCCCGCGCAGTCTCCGCCCCGGCCGCCGCCAGGGACGGCAGAGCGAGCGCCGCGGCTCCGCCCCTCAGCAGCGACCGCCGCCCGACGCCGTGCCCGGATTCCTGTGCCATGGAGACCCTCCCGTTGCTCACGTTGCCCGACTGACCGCAGTGTCGTCCGTCGCCACCGGTGCGAGGTGCCGCCGAACCGAACGTCCAGTGAATTGCTCACCACCCCCTGACCGGAAGAGCCATGACACATCGCCCGTTCACCGGAAGGGCCGCCCGCCCGGCGGTCGCAGGTCCGCGGACGGAGCCATGGCGCCGTCTTCCGGCCCCCGTCTTCCGGCCTCGGACTCCCGGCCTCCGTCTCCCGGCCCCGGACGCCGGTCCGACGGCCGATCGCGCCCGGTGATCACCGGGGCTACCGTCACCAGGGGAGTCCGCGGCGCCCGCGGACCCGAACCACTCGCGGACCCGAACCACCCGCGCATCCGTATCACCCGCGCATCCGTATCACCCGCGGACCCGTACCAGAGGAGCACCGATGACCCCGGACGCACACATCCGCATCGCCCGGCCGACGCTGGATCTCGCCGCCGCGGAGCGCTTCTGGTGCGGCGGACTGGGCCTGACGGTCCTCTTCCGCCACGAGCCCGGCCCCGGTGCGCCGTCCGGGGAGCACGCCCTGCTGATGGTCGGCCGGCCGGAGGCCGCCTGGCACCTGGAGCTGGTGCACGACGCCCACGACCCGGTGGTGCCCCGCCCGACGGCAGAGGACCTGCTGGTGATCTATCTGGGCACGGAGGTCCCCGGCGAGCTCGTCGAACGGCTGGAGGCCCACGGAGGCCGCCGGGTGCTGGCCCACAACCCGTACTGGGAGGAGTGGGGCGTCACCGTCGAGGACCCCGACGGCTACCGTCTGGTGCTCTCCACCCGCACCTGGTCGAACGTCTGACGCCGCATCCGGGCGCCCCGCTCAGGCCCCGGCCCGCCGCGCCGTCTCGGCCGCGGGGTCGCGCGGCCGCAGGTGGCCGCTGATCGCGCCCCAGACCACGGAGACCAGGATCACGGCCGTTCCCACGGCGGCCAGGGCCCCCTCGAACCGTGCCCAGCCGCTGTCGTGCAGATAGGGCGGGGCCGCTGACACCAGGTGGCTGTGGAGGAGCTCGGCCACCGCCAGGGCGGCGAGGACCTGCCCCAGCAGCGCACCGGACAGAAAGCCGTTCCCGGCCCGCAGCCACCTCCCGGCCAGGACCGCCGCGGGCAGAGCGGCGACGAAGGCGGGCCCGCTCGCGAACTCGTCCTCGAACCGCATCAGCAGGCCCCCGCACCAGCCTCCCACCGCGGTGCCGCACACCGCGACGACGAGCACCACCGCCGCACGCCACGCGACGCCCCAGGGGGTGCGCGGAGGCAGGGAGGCGGATGCGCCGCCGTCGCCGTCCGGCGGGGATGCGGCGGGGGTGGTCTGCGTCATGGCGGATTCGTTCCTCGGGTCCGGGTGCGCGGGGTCGGTGCGCCGCGGCCCGCACCGGCGCGCCGACGGCATCCGCCACTTCATCAGGAACGCCTGTGTCACCGCCACTCGTGGGGACCAGCGGCCGGCACCGCCGCGGACACGGTGCCCCGGAACGGCCCCACGCGCCTCAGTCGGCCACCCGCTCCACGGGCTCCGTCCGCTCCGCGGGCCGCTGCCCGGCGTCGGCGGGGCGGCTGCCGTCCAGTACGACCCGGGCGACCAGCGCCGGATCGTCGCTCATCGGGACATGGCCGCAGCCCGGGAGGCGGATCAGGCGCGTGCCGGGGATGGCGTGCTTGGCCCGGATGCCCTGCCGGCGCAGCAGCATCAGGTCCCGGGTGCCCCAGGCAACGGTGACGGGCAGGCCCGGGATGTCGTCGCCGAACCGTACGTGACGGCCGGCGGCGAGGGTGGGGCGGAAGCCGGTCGAGTCCCGCAGCGCCCGGGTCTCCGCGGCGGCGCCCTGCGGGGAACGCCGTCCGGGCCGGGCGTAGATGGAGCTGACCAGCAGGGCCCGTCCGGCGGTCGTGCGGGAGAGCCGCTCGACGACCGGTGTCGGGAGCGCCCGCGACCCCAGGCGCATGCCGCGCAGCAGGCCGAACGCATAGCGGCGCTCGGCCTCCGTCCAGAAACCGCCGGGGGAGAGCGCGGTCACCGAGCGGACCAGCTTCTCGCGGCCCATGCACAGGGCCAGCAGTCCGCCGAGGGAGTTCCCCGCCACGTGCGGCCGGTCCAGGCCCAGCGCCTCGCAGAGCGCGCCGAGGATGGGGACCACGGTCTCCAGGTCGTACGGCAGGCCGTCCGGCAGTGCAGGGGACTCGCCGAAGCCGGGCAGGTCCACCGCGAAGACGTCCCGCTCCGTGGCGAGGACGTCCAGCACCGGGTCCCAAGCCTGGCGGTGGTGGCCGATGCCGTGCAGGAGGAGCAGCGGCTCGCCGCTGCCGCGCCGCTCGTAGACGACGGGCACCCGGTGCCCTCCGAGGGAGAGGGCGAGCGGGACGGAGACCGTGGCCGCCGTTGTGGGCATGGGGGAGCTCCTCGTCAGCGGATGTCGATGCGGTGAGACGCGGTGTCAGCAAGGATTACCGGCCAGTAGCGGGAGTTCAAGAGGGAACTGGCCGGGAGTTCACGAGGGAACGCCCCGCCGGATCTCGTAATTGAACTGCGCATGCCCGAACTGCTGCATCAGGGTGATCCAGAACGGCATCAGCATCTCGGTGCAGCGCGCCGCCTCGATCCCGCCCAGGTCGATCACCCGCTCCGGCGGCCAGCCGAACGCGCCCACCAGCGCCACCGCCCGCGCCTTCGCGTCCGGGTCGTCCCCGCAGATGAAGAGCTGGTGGTCGCCCGGCACCAGGCCCGGGTCCACCATCACCTGGCAGTTGACGGTGTTGAGCGCCTTGACGACCCGCGCGCCGGGGAAGGTCCGCTGGATCTGGGCGCCGACGCTGTCGTTCTCCACCGGGGACAGCCGCAGCCGGCCCTCCTCGAAGGCCAGCGGATTGCAGACGTCGACCAGCAGCTTGCCGTCGAGGTTCCGCGCCCCCGCGGCGTCGAGCGCGGAGAGCGCCGCCCGCCCGTTGACACCGTTGAGGACCGCCTCGCCGAAGGCGGCGGCGTCCGCGAAGGTCCCGGCGGCGGCCCGCGGGCCGGCCTCCGCGGCCCAGGCGAGGGCCCGTTCGTTGTCCGGGCTGCGGGAGCCGAGGACCACCTCGTGGCCGAGCTCCACGAGCTTGCCCGCGAGGGTGCGGCCCACGTCGCCCGTGCCCAGTACGCCGTACTTCACAGCACCTCCCGCCACCGGCCGCCGCCTGCCGGCGGCACGGGCCCATTGTGCTGGGCCGCACACCGGTTCCCGCTGGACACGGCCGCGTTCGTTCGGGTGGGATGAGCGGGTGGGCACCGATGGCGCGACCGATGTGTTCGAGGAGCACCGGCCCGTCCTGACCGGTGTCGCCTACCGCATGCTCGGCCGGGTGGCCGACGCCGAGGACGTGGTCCAGGAGGCGTGGCTGCGCTGGTCCGGCACCGACCGCGCGGTGGTGCGCGAACCGCGCGCGTACCTCGTCCGGGTCACCACCCGGCTCGCCGTCGACCGGCTGCGCCAGGTGAAGGCCCGGAGCGAGACCTATGTGGGGCCGTGGCTGCCGGAGCCGGTCGTCACCGACTACGCGGGCACCGTGCCGGACGCCGCCGAACGGGCGGTGCTCACCGATTCCGTGTCGCTGGCGGTGCTCGTCGTCCTGGAGTCCCTGTCCCCGCTCGAACGCGCCGTGTTCGTGCTGCGCGAGGCCTTCGGCTACCCCTTCGCCGAGATCGCCCGGATCCTCGAACGCGGCGAACCGGCCGTCCGCCGGATGGCGGTGCGGGCCCGCCGGCACGTGTCGGAACGGCCGCCGCGCTACCCCGTGGACCCGGCCCGGCAGCGCGACCTCACCGAGCGGTTCATCGCCGCCGCCGGCGGCGGGGACCTGGAGGCGCTGCTGGCGCTGCTGGCCCCCGACGCCCGTCTGGTGGGCGACAGCGGCGGCAAGGCCAAGGCGCCGCTGCGCGTCATCGAGTCCGCCGACAAGATCGGCCGCTTCCTGGTCGCCGTCACCCGGCAGCCGCCCCCGGAGGCGGAGGTTCGGATCCGGGAGATCAACGGCGTGCCCGCGCTGGTGGTCCTCTCGGCCGGACGGCCGGACAGCGTCATCTCGCTGGACGTCACCGAGGACGGCCGGATCTCGTGTGTCTACATCGTGCGCAACCCCGACAAGCTGTCCGCCGTGGCCCCTTGAGCCGCCCGGACCGGTTGCGCTCGCGTCCCCGCCCGGCCTGCGCGAACACCGTGTGAACGCGGTGCGGCGGCCCCGGCAGGAGGGGCGTCCGGGGTCGAGGATTGGTCTTGACCAAGGGTGGGGGCGGCCCTATGGTCGCACGGTTAGTGCAGGAACCTTTCGTAAAGAAGGGCGCACAACTTCCCCCGGGGACACCGGGATTGCGACAGGGATGGCGGAGGACAGGGTGGGGACGACGCAGCTCGCATCCGTGCCGGAGCCGAAGTACTGGCATCTGAGGACGGTGCTCAGTGAGGCGCTGGACTCGGAGTTCGCGGTGGGCGAGGTGCTGCCCAACGAGCGGGAGCTGGCGGCCCGGTTCGGAGTCGCCCGGGCCACCCTGCGCCAGGCGCTGGAACAGCTCGAACTCGACGGCCGGCTGCAGCGGCGGCGCGGCGTCGGCACCACCGTGGCACCGCCCCGGGTGGGGGTGGCGGTCGGCACCGAGGAGCACACCTGGCCGGGTGCGGACACCGACGACGCCTGGCAGCCCGTCGACTGCGCGGACGCCGCACCGCCGCCCGCCGTGGCCCGGATGCTCGGCACCGGTCCCGGGGAGCAGGTGCACATCGTCCGGCGCAACCGCGTGACGCAGGGGCAGCCGGTCGCGGCCGAACTCCTCTACGTCCCGCCCGGGTCGGTGCGGGGGAAGACCGCCACCGGCGGCCTCACCGGAGCGGCCCGGGCCCGCGCGGTCCTGCGGGACCTGCGGAGCCACGTCCTGGAGGGCCAGGAACGGGCGGTCGAGCTGGGCTCGGCCGGGGCCGAGGAGGCGAAGGTGCTGGACCGGCTGCCGGGCGCGCCCGTGCTCGTCCTCACCACCCGCTGCTTCGCGGCCGGCCGGACCGTCGCGGTGGCCGTGGCCACGTACCGGGCCGACACCTGCCGGCTCACCTTCGGCCGGACCGGATCGGTGGAGATCACCGACGCGGACGCGGACCGCCGCGCGTCCTGAGGGCCGTTCGCGCGTTCTGACGGCCGTGCGTGTGTCTGCCGTCCCCGACGGGGCGGGCGTCCCCGCGGGGTCAGGAACGCGATGCTGCTCCGCAAGAAGATCGACAAGCGGGGCGGGCGTGACCGCAGGGTCAGGACTCCGCGGTCACCGGTGCCTGCACCGCGAAGAGCTCTTTCTCGACATGGTCCAGGGCCAGCCGCAGCGCGCCCGTCGCCACCGCCGCCTCACCCAGTCGCGACAGCGCGACCTGCGGAGGCCGCAGGCAGTAGCGGCCCAGTTCGCGGCGGAGCGGCTCCAGCACGCCGTCGAGCCCGGCCGCCCAGCCGCCGACCACCACCCGCTCCGGGTCGAGCGCCAGGACCAGCGCCGCCACATCGTGGACCAGCCGCCGGAGGAACCGGTCCACGGCCTCCCGGGCGCGCGCGTCACCCGCCGCCGCACGCTCGAACACCCGGGCCACCGCGCTCTCGTCGAGCGGCGGGAGCGGCGTGCCGGTGGTCGACAGCACCTCTTCCGGGGCGGCCTCCCGGCCGAGCAGGTGCAGCGCCCCGATCTCTCCCGCCGCACCGCCGTGGCCGCGGTGCAGCCGCCCGCCGATGAGCGACCCCGCGCCGGGGCTGAGCCCGGCGAGCACGAACACCAGGTCGTCGGTGCCGGTACCGGCCCCCTGCCAGTGCTCGGCGACCGCGGCCGCGTTGGCGTCGTTCTCCACCAGCACCGGGCAGCGGAAGGACCGCCGCAGACGCCGCCCGAGCGGCAGCCCCGTCCAGCCGGGCAGCGCGGTGCACAGCCGCACACCGCCTCCGGACTCCACGATGCCGGGCGAGCCCACGCCCACCGCCCGCAGCGAGCCCCGGGGCACTCCGGCGCGGCGCAGCAGACCGGAAACGGTCGCCCGGACCTGCGCCAGGCGCTCCTCGGCCGGTGCCGAGACCGGCACCTCGCGCGCCGCCGAACCGGTCACCCGGCCGCTCAGATCCGCCAGCAGCGCCGCGACCCGGCGCGGGCCGATCTCGATACCGAGCAGATGCCCGGCCTCCGCGTGGAAGCGGAAGCGCCGGGCGGGCCGCCCCTGACGGCGCACCGGCTCCTCCGGGGGAGCCGCCTCCGTCACCAGGCCGGTGCCGGTGAGCCCGTCGACCACCCCTTCGACGGTCGGCCGGGACAGACCCGTGAGCCGGGCCAGGTCGGCGAGGGTGGCCGGCTCGCCGTTCCGCAGCGCGTGCAGCACCACCGCGGAGTTGATGCGGCGCAGCAGGGAAGGATCACCGCCGGTGAGGCGCCCCAACGCGGGCCTCCCTCCTGTGGGTTGTGCCAAGTCTGTACGAGGTGCCGGGCCTGTGCGAAGCGCCGGGCCGGTGCGAGGCCGGGCGGTGCGAGGTGCCGGACTGCCGGACCTGTGGGATGTGCCGGGATCGTAGCCGCTGCCCAGTGGCGCGGCGAGCGTCCTGACACGCACGGGACCGACGGGAGCCGCCCCGCGGCGTGTTCCACCCCTCGGGCGCCGGTGCGGCCGGGCGTCATCCGGGGGACACGAAGCCCGATTCGTACGCGGCGATCACCGCCTGGGTGCGGTCCCGGGCCCCCAACTTCGCCAGAACGGCGCTGACATGGGACTTGACCGTCTCCGTGCCCAGCACCAGCTCCGCCGCGATCTCGGCGTTCGACAGCCCCCGGGCCGTCAGCCGCAGCACCTCGCCCTCCCGCCCGGTCAGCGCGGCCCGCTCCATCGCCTCCCGGGCCCGCGGGTTGCCGTGGGACGCCGCCATGGCGCGCAGCGCGGTCGGGAAGAGCAGCGACTCGCCCTGCGCCACCAGCCGTACCGCGTGCACGATTTCCGACGGGTGCGCCCGCTTGAGCAGGAAGCCGTCGGCGCCGGCGCGCAGGGCATCGTAGACGTACTCGTCGTTCTCGAAGGTCGTGACGACCAGGATCTTCGGGGGCGCGGGCACGCCGTGCAGCACGGAGCGGGTCGCCTCGATCCCGTCGAGCAGCGGCATCCGCACGTCCATCGCGACCACATCGGGCCGCAGGCCGCGCACCAGCGGCAGCACCGCCGCTCCGTCCGCGGCCTCGCCCACCACCTCGATGTCGGGCTGGGCCTCGAGGATCGCGCGCAACCCGGCCCGGACGAGCGGCTCGTCGTCGACGAGCAGGACAGTGATGGGCATGGGGTCACCCTACGTGGTCGAAGGGTAGCCGGGCACGCACCCGCCAGCCGTCCGCGCAGGGCCCGGTCTCCGCCGAACCGCCGAGCAGCGCGGCCCGTTCGCGGATTCCGCGCAGGCCCCGGCCCGCGGTACCGCCCTGGCCCGTGGCCGCTTCCCGGCCGGACGCTCCGGAGCCGACCGGATTGCGCACCTCCAGTTCCACCTGCCGCTCGGACACGGCGATCCGTACCGTCATCCGCACCGAAGGACCGCCGTGCCGCAGCGCGTTGGTCAGCGCCTCCTGCACGATCCGGTAGCCCTCCCGGGAGACCGGGCCCGGGACGTCCGCCGCAGAGCCCGTCACCTCGCAGGTCACCGCGGCACCCGAGGCGCGGGCCGACTCCAGGAGCCGTCCCGCGTCGGTCAGCGTGGGCCGGTCCGCCGCACGCCGTCCGGAGTCCTCCCGCAGCAGCCGCAGCACCCGCTCCAGGTCCTCCAGCGCGTGCCGCCCGGTCTCCTCGACGGCGGCCAGTGCGCGGTCGGTGAACTCCGGGGAGCCCGCGGCCCGGGCGGCACCGGCCTGCACCACGGCCACGGTCAGCGCGTGCCCGATGGAGTCGTGCAGTTCGCGGGCGAGACGGTTGTGCTCCAGCAGCCGTTCCGTGCGCTCCTCCAGCGCGGCCAGCCGTTCGGCGGGCGAGGGGCCGAGCAGCCGCCGGGCGGCGGCCGTCATCAGACCGCCCAGCGCCACCACCGACACCGCGAGGACGGCGAGCGGCAGCGGCGCCAGCAGCGCGTACCACCAGTGGTGCCCGGCCACCGCCGGGACCGGACCGGTGCCGCCCCCGTCCCCGCCCGCCGCCGAGGTGAGCAGAGCGATCGTCAGCCCCGGCAACTGCACGGAGCCGAAGGCCACCAGGAGGCCCACTTCGAGCCGCAGCACCAGCCAGAGAGCGGTCCGCCCCCGGTCGCCCCAGGACGCGGACGGCGCGGCGGCGACGGCCGGCGCCGCGTCGGCCTCCCGGTGCCGCGCGTGCCGCCCCGGCAGCAGCATCACCTGGGCCTGCACCCCCTCGGCCAGCCGGGTCGCCGGCACCAGGGCCGCCAGGGCCAGCACCGGGACCGGCACCAGCGGGAGCAGCAGCCACTGGTGCGGATGGTCGCCGTTCAGCCCCGGGTAGACGAAGCCGACCACCACCGCGAACAGCGCGCCCACCAGCAGGTGCAGCCAACGGGTGTAGGTGACCGTGCGGGTGAGGGGCAGCAGAAAGGCGGGCATGCGCCACATCGTGCCAAGCGCGGGCCGCCCGCACTTCCCCCGCCAGAGGGATCCGGAACGCTCCGGCGGGGGACCCGGCGGCCCCGGCCGGACGGCAGCGTGGTGGCCATGACCTCCATCGACGTACACGAGCTGACCAAGGAGTACCGGACGACCCGGGCCGTGGACCGGCTGAGCTTCACCGTCGCTCCGGGGCGCGTGACCGGTTTCCTCGGCCCCAACGGGGCGGGGAAGTCCACCACGATGCGGCTGGTGCTCGGACTGGACCGGCCCACGTCCGGAACCGCCACCCTCGGCGGCCGCCGCTATCAGGAGTTCGACGAGCCGTTGCGGCAGGTCGGGGCGCTGCTCGACGCCTCGGTCGCCCACCCGGCGCGCACCGCCCGCGACCATCTGCTCGTCCTCGCCCGCAGCAACCGCGTCCCGGACCGCCGGGCGGACGAGGTCCTGGAGCACGCCGGGCTGACCACGGCGGCGAAGCGCAGGGTGCGGACGTTCTCCCTCGGGATGCGGCAGCGCTTGGGGATCGCGGCCGCCCTGCTCGGCGATCCCCCGGTGCTGATGCTGGACGAACCGTCCAACGGCCTGGACCCGGAAGGCATCATCTGGCTGCGGAACCTCCTGCGCCGCCTCGCGGACGAGGGCCGGACCGTGCTCGTCTCCAGCCACCTGATGACCGAGACGGCCCTGAGCGCCGACCATCTGATCGTCCTCGGGCACGGGCGGCTGCTCGCCGACACCGGGACGCGGGAGTTCGTCGACGCCCGGGTCCGGCCCCGGGTGCGGGTCCGCACCGGCGACCCGGAGCTGCTCCGCGCGGCACTCGCCCGAGAGGGGATCGGCCCGGTCCGGGAAGCCGACGGACGGTGGACGGTGGAGGGGGTGCGTGCCGAGGAGATCGGTCTGCTGGCAGCCCGGGAGGGCGCCGCCGTTCTCGAACTCGTCGATGAACAGGGCTCGTTGGAGGAGGCGTACCTGCGGCTCACCGCGGACTCCACCGAGTTCGCCGCATCCGCATCCGCACTCGCACCCGTCGCCGCCCCGGAGGTCTGACCCGTGTTCACCGCCGTGCTCCGCTCCGAGTGGACGAAGATCCGCTCGGTCCGCTCGCTCGTCGTCTGCCTCGCCTCGATCCTCGTGGTCACCGTCGCCATCACCGTGCTGGTGTGTGCCCTCAGCGGCGCGGAGGACGCCACCGAACCGGACTTCGAACCCGTCTCGTTCGTCTTCTACGGCCTCAACTTCGGCCAGGTCACGGCCATCTGCTTCGGCGTCCTCGGCACGGCGGGGGAGTACGGCACCGGTTCCGTCCGGGTCTCCCTCACCGCGGTGCCCCGCCGGGGACGTCTCTACGCCGGCAAGCTGGGGGTGGCCGGGGGACTGGCGCTCGCCGTCGGCCTGCTCACCGGATTCTGCTGTCTGTTCGGCGGCCAGGCGCTGCTGGGCGAGCACGGAGTGGGGCCGGGCGCGCCGGGGGCCCTGCGCGCGGCCGTCGGCTGCGGTCTCTACCTCGCGCTGCTGACCGTGCTGTCCGCCGGGGTGGCGACGGTTCTGCGCAGCTCGGTGGGGGCGCTCGGCCTGCTCACCCCGCTCTTCCTCGTCGTCTCGCCGGTCCTGAGCAGCCTCTCGGCGACCCGTGACGCCGCCCAGTTCCTGCCGGACCGGGCGGGATGGCAGATGCTGCATCCCGCCCCGGAGGGCGCGCTGGGCGCATGGAGCGGGGCGGGGGTCATGGCAGCCTGGACGGCGGCCGCGGTCTGGGCGGGATGGCGGATGCTGGACCGCCGCGACGCCTGAGGGCGCCGGCTCGCAGCCGATACGAGGCGGGGTGGCCGACCGTCCCAATTGTCAGACCCCCGGGGTTCACTGACGGTATGACCACCGCGGACCAGCTCGCCACGATCGACCGCTTGCGACGGCAGCCCTTGCCCGGGCAGTCCTTCCCCGAGCGGCCCTTCCCCGGGCGGCCCGGCCGGAACGGCGGAACCGCCGGCGGCCCCGGCTTCCACCTGGCCGAACTCCACCGCAGCCACGACTTCTGGGAGGACGACGGCACGGGGTGGCTCGAGACGCGGGATCAGTTCGCGGCGGAGTGCGCGGCCCTGGTCCTGCTGCTCTCGCGGCGCTGGGGGAGCCCGGAGCACGTCGACCTCGGCGTGCACCTGGAGCGTTCCGCGGCGGGCGAGCCGGTGCCGGAGCCGCTGCTGACGCTCTGTGGGTGCGCCACGTCGGTGCACGTCTGGCGGACCGGCGGCCGGTGGATCGGCATCGGGGTGGGACAGCAGGCCCGGGAGCTGCCGTTCCAACTGGTCGTCGCCATAGGGGAGGGGGACGTCGGGCCGTGCCCCCCGAGTGGTGAGCCGGGCGGCTGGGACGGCTGACCCGTTCCGGGGCCGACCTCCGGCTCCCCTCTTGCCGGGGCAGTGAGCGCGTCGTCCGGATCCGGCCTGCCGTCAGGGCGGCTGTACCGGCCTGTCAGCCGGTGTCGGTGTCGGGGCCGGGATCCGGGGCATCGCCCTCGTCCCGGGAGGCGGCGGCCCGCAGCCTGCCGAACTCCTCGGCCATCGCCGCCGCCGACCAGTGGGCGTTCAGACCGCTGGGATTGGGCAGCACCCAGATCCGGGTGGCGCCGATCGTCCGCTCCTGCGGGCCGACCGCCGCCTTGCGGTCGTCGAAGGCGACCCGGTAGGCGGTCACGCCGACCACGGCGAGCCACCGCGGCGCGTGGTGCCGGACCTTCTCCCGAAGGATCCGGCCGCCCTCGCGCAGCTCCTCCTGCGACAGCTCGTCGGCCCGGGCCGTGGTCCGCGCCGCGACATTGGTGATCCCCAGCCCGTAGGTGAGGAGTTCCCGCTGCTCGGAGGGCTTCAGCTGCCGCGGCGTGAAACCGGAGGCGTGCAGCACCGGCCAGAAGCGGTTGCCCGGCCGGGCGAAGTGGTGACCGGTCGCCCCCGACATCAGCCCCGGATTGATCCCGCAGAACAGCACCCGCAGACCGCCCGCGACCACATCCTCGATGGTGCGGTCCCGGGCGGCCTCCAGCTCCTCGGGTGTCATCGACGCGTCAGAGGATCGCCCCGGGCGTGTACGCCGCGGCCTCCGGGTGCGCGCCCACGATCTCCTCGATCCGCCGGACCACCGCTGCGACCTGCGCCGAAGCGGCACCGGTGAACGACAGCCGGTCGGCCATCAGCGCGTCCAGCTGCGCCCGGTCCAGCGGCATCCGCTCGTCCTCGGCGAGCCGGTCCAGCAGCTCGTTGCGCTCCGCGCCCTTCTCCCGCATGGCGAGAGCGGAGGCGACCGCGTGCTCCTTGATGACCTCGTGCGCGGCCTCCCGGCCGACGCCCGCCCGCACGGCCCCCATCAGCACCTTGGTGGTCGCCAGGAAGGGCAGGTACCGGTCCAGCTCCCGGGCGACGACGGCGGGGAAAGCGCCGAACTCGTCGAGCACCGTCAGGAAGGTCTCCAGCAACCCGTCGAGGGCGAAGAAGGCGTCCGGGAGGGCGACCCGGCGGACCACGGAGCAGGACACGTCGCCCTCGTTCCACTGGTCACCGGCCAGCTCACCGGTCATCGAGGCGTAGCCGCGCAGAATCACCGCGAGGCCGTTGACGCGCTCGCAGGAGCGGGTGTTCATCTTGTGCGGCATCGCGGACGAGCCCACCTGGCCCGGCTTGAAGCCCTCGGTCACCAGCTCGTGCCCGGCCATCAGCCGCACCGTCTTCGCCAGCGAGGAGGGCGCGGCGGCGAGCTGCACCAGCGCGCTCACCACGTCGTAGTCCAGGGACCGCGGGTAGACCTGGCCGACCGAGGTGAAGGCCTGCGCGAAGCCCAGGTGGGAGGCGACCCGCTGCTCCAGCTCCGCCAGCTTCGCCTCGTCGCCGCCGAGCAGGTCCAGCATGTCCTGCGCCGTGCCGACCGGGCCCTTGACACCCCGCAGCGGGTACCGGCCGAGCAGGTCCTCCAGCCGGCCGTACGCCACCAGCAGCTCGTCCGCGGCGGTCGCGAAGCGCTTGCCCAGCGTGGTGGCCTGGGCGGCGACGTTGTGCGAACGGCCCGCCATCACCAGCTCGGCGTGGTCCGCCGCCAGCTTCCCGAGCCGGGCCAGCGTCGCCACCGTACGGTCCCGCACCAGCTCCAGGGAGAGCCGGATCTGCAGCTGCTCCACGTTCTCGGTGAGGTCGCGGGAGGTCATACCCTTGTGGACGTGCTCATGTCCGGCGAGCGCGTTGAACTCCTCGATGCGCGCCTTCACATCGTGCCGCGTGACCTTCTCGCGCTCGGCGATCGAGGCCAGGTCCACCTGGTCGAGCACCCGCTCGTAGTCGGCGAGGGCCTGCTCCGGCACCTCGATGCCGAGGTCCCGCTGCGCGCGGAGGACGGCGAGCCAGAGCCGCCGCTCCAGCGTCACCTTGTACTCGGGGGACCACAGGAGGGCCAGCTCCGCCGAGGCGTAGCGGCCGGCCAGGACGTTCGGAATGCGGGGCTTGGAGGTCACGTGGCCTGAGTCTACTGGGCGTCGGCCCAGGCCAGAGCCCCGGCCTGGGCAACAGCTCCGACCCGTCGCCGTAGCGGGTCTTGTGCGTACCTACGAAGCGGAGCGGGTTCCCCCAGGTCACGCGGGGTGACACGGTCCCGCCGTCCGCCGTCCGCCGTCCGCCGTCCGCCGTCCGCCGTCCGCCGTCCGCCGTCCGCCGTCCGCCGTCCGCCGTCCGCCGTCCGCCGTCCGCCGTCCGCCACCGCGCCTTGTGGGCGTCCGGCCCGAAGGGGCCGTCCCGGGTCACGCCTCGTAGGGCAGCAGCTCCGCGCGCTTGGGCGGCAGCCCGTCCCCGGACGGTGTGACACCCGCCCAGGTTCCCTGCACGTAGAGTAGGGGACGCGTACGGCGAGGGGGCGGCGCAATCCGAGCAACAAGGAGCACCACCCCCGATGGCCGACAAGCTTCTCGTAGACCTCTACCTGCGCAAGAGCAAGAACTTGCGGGAAGACGACCACCGCCGAGAGCAGTCCACCGACACGCAGGAGGCATCCGGGCGCCGCTGGGCCGACCGCAACGGCTACACCGTCCGTAATGTGTGGGTGGATTTGGCGTCCGGCTACAAGGCGGATGCCAAGCGTCCCGATTTCGACAAGGCGCTAGCAGCGCTACGGAACCGGGAGACCTCGGCGCTGTGGTGCTACATGGTGGACCGGTTCTCTCGCCAGGGTGCCCGTGCTGTCCTCGACGTGATCGACCCGGCAGGCGGCACCGAGCCCGGCCGCCTGATCTTTGAGTACGACAACCTTGACTCCGCGAACGAGCGAGACAAGCGCTGGATCTTGAACCGGGCGATGGACGCAAAGGAATACAGCGATCAGCTTTCCGCGCGTACGAGGGACACCAAGCAGCAGCAGCGGGAAGACGGGCAGTGGGTTACGGCTCAGCCCCCGTACGGCTACCGCGTAGAGATCATCGGCAAGCGCCGTCAGCTCGTGCCTGACCCTGATCCAGCCAAAATCGTGCAGGAGATCTTCCGGCGAGTGAGTGCTGGCGAATCTGCGCGGACGATCTCCCGTGACCTGAACGCGCGGGGCATTCCGGGGCCGTCTGGGGGCGCGTGGCGGCACGCAGCGATTAGCCGGACCATCTCGCACCCTGCCTACGCGGGATGGCAGGTGATCAAGGAGGGGCGGCGGCTCGTCGCCTACCGGAACGAGGCAGGGGAGCGCGTCGGCCTGCGCACGGAGCTGGTGGATGAGGCTGGTCAGCGGCATGCACAGGGCGTGGCGGCGGGCAAAGTCCGTCCGCTGGCTGGCGACGGAACCCCGGGCGCTGGCAAGGCGTCTCACCTCCTCACTGACCTGCTGCGCTGTGACGGGTGTAAGCGCGCGATGACTTTCCGTGGGCTTTCGTACAAGTGCGAGAAGGAGCGGGCGTGCGGCATCTGCCCGGCTCCAGCGTCCGCGTACGCCGACGCACTCGAACGGGAGGTCGTCGGCCGCTGGCTCAACGTCGTCATGGCGCTGGAACCGACCGACGCCCTGGCGGTCAAGATCGCGGAGCGCTGGACGGCTCTGACGCTTCCCGAGGAGACCGAAGAGGCGAGGGGAGCGCGGGAAGCCCTCGCCGCTGCGGAATCGTCCCTGGGGCGCCTCATGGCGGACAGGCAGGCAGGGCTGTACGACGGTCCGGCTGCCCGTTACTTTGCTCCGCTGCATCGTGACGCGATCGACGCCGTGGAGGCCGCGCAGAAGCACTTGGACGCCGTTGCCCCGCGTGCTGTCATCGACACGAGCATCGTGGACGACGGCCACCTGTTGAGGGAAACGTGGGAGGCGGCAGAGCTGGACATGCGGCGCAGCCTCTTGCGACTCGCCATCGACCGCGTGACCGCGCGTAAGGCCCCATACCAGGGTGCTCGCTGGGACGGTGAATCCCGTGTGACGGTGGAGTGGGCTGCCGGCGAAGGGTCGGCACTTCCGACGGACAGCGAGTAGTCAGCAGCATGAGCGTCGACCTGGCGGCGCGGCTGCGGCTGAGCAGATCCTCGGCCGTCGCCTCGTCCCAGTGCTTGCCGTGCGGATCGGCGGATCGAAGTGGAACCGCGAGCTGGCCACGATGCGGCGGCTGTACAAGTGGGCGGTAGGGCAAGCGGTACATGGCCGCGAGTCCGGTAGTGGAGCGCGAGGTCATGGGTCGTCACGGTCAGATGTTGATCAAGAGACCTGGCGACCCTGTGACCAGCCACGCTGGCGGACTGTGCCCTGCTGACCTGCGCGAATGACCTTTCGGCTGTTTCACGCTCGTGCCGGTTGATGGAGCCGGAAGTCCCAGAAAAGTCCCAGAAAAGTCCCAGAGGGCTCCCACTGCTGATGGACGACCGGATCGTATGCTCCTGATGATCGACGACGACTCTGCGGTTGCTGGCGGCAGTGAGCCGGTGGAGCCTGCCAAGCCGACGCAGCCGGGTTGCGAGCCCTCCAGGGCTGATGACGACTCGGTCCATGGTGCACCGTGCTCTCGGCACAGCTCGGGTTGCGAGCCCTCCAGGGCTGATGACGACTGGTTGGGCCGGGCTGCGGTCTGGCGGAGCGTCTCGGGTTGCGAGCCCTCCAGGGCTGATGACGACGGCCGCGGCGGAGTACGTACCCGACGTCGATCAGTAGTTGCGAGCCCTCCAGGGCTGATGACGACGGCGGCGGGCCTGCACGCTCGCCTAGCCCAGCTCGCGTTGCGAGCCCTCCAGGGCTGATGACGACCCCGACGGTAAAGCCACAGGTCAGTCTGCGTCCAGAGCCTGGTCTTCAGCGCGGTACTGCAGCGACTCGGCGGTAATGCATCTGTGCAGGTCACAGCGCTTTGCCGACTGGTGCGCGGAGAGTGCAAGGTGTGAGTCGCGTACGGCGCAACGGCAGGCCAATCGTGATCGTTGTCAGTGGCGGCAACTGGCTTTCGACTGGCCGCCTTGTGCGCCTCCGCGTTCCTGTGCTCCCTGAAGGGGCATGACACCTACCATGTATTGGCCTATTCCGTGAGAAATGCGAGAAAATTATCATCCATCTCCCTTCGCATCACTATCCTCTCTGGCATGACAGTTGAGCTGAGTTTCATGGCTTCGGCTTCGTCTCCGGCGTGTGGTGGCAGGTCGCGATGCGCGTGAGGGTGGATGTCACCGCGGACGTGCCGAGTCTGCGGTGGGGGGATGTGCACGGCCCGGCGCGGGGCGTGGTGTACGGGTTGATCGGAGAGCATGACCCGGCGTTGGCGGAGTCGTTGCACGACGAGGGGTGGCGGGGGCACCCGTTGAAGCCGGTCGGGGTGACGAGCCCGCAGTTCAGGGGTGCGCCGCACAAGAAGGGGGTGTACACCACCTCTCCCGAGGGGTCGGTGTGGTTCGGCTCTCCTGTGCCGGAGATAGCGTCCGCTCTGGTGGCGGCGCTGGCGGCACGCACCGAGATCGTGTGGGGGACGGCCCGCCTGCGGGTGCGCGGGTTCACGGTCGATTTCGGTGCTCCGGCAGCTGTTGACGGCGTGGTGGAGCTGGTCACGGCGACGCCGGTCGTCATTCGGCACGAGGGCCGTGATCTGCTGCCCGGTGACGAGCGTTTCGTCGAATGTATGGAGCGCAATCTGGCCCACAAGGCTGACGTGCTGGGGCTGCCGGTACCCGGGGGTCTGAAGGTGCTGGAGGCTGGGCCCAGGCGCCGGTTCTCCGTGAGGGGAGCGCCGCGCATCGGAGCGCAGGTGCGCGTGGCGCTGGTGGCGGATTCCCGGTTCGTGGAAGCGCTCTGGTCCTGGGGGCTTGGCCTGGACACGGTGCAGGGGTTCGGATGGATCAGGTGAACTCGGACGTGGCCGTCGGGGAGCGGACGGGCGTGCTGACTTCCACGGGGCATCCGCTGCAGTGCGCGGGGGCGTGGGCGGTGGCGGTGATGGCAGGTCGGGAACGTCCGGACCAGGTGACCGCCGATGACCTGGACGCCGTCGCGGAGGTTGTCGGGGCGGATGCCGCTCGTGCGGCAGTGGCGGCGAAGACCGACGCGCGCTACGACTGGTGGAAAGTGTTGTTCGCGCTGTACCCGAACGCCAAGGTGACGCACGCCGGGCGGCCTCGTGACGTAGCGGTCTTGAAGAGTGAGATGGCGGCGATGTTCGCGCCCGACGGCGCCGGGGGAGCGGCGATGCCGTGCACGTTCTGCGGCGCGCCCGCCAAGGCGGTGTGGGCCAAGTCGAAGTTGCCCATGTTCGACACCAACAAGGCGCTGAACACGCTCCCGCCCGGTGTCCGGGGCTGGCCGGTGTGCCGGGGCTGCCGGATCGCGATGTGGGCGCTGCCGTACGGCTCGTGGGTCACGGCCGGCTCGGCGACGGTGCTGTCCTGTGAGGGCTGGCAGGCCGAGCGGGAGTTCGCCGCGGCCAATGTGCGGCGGGCGCGGCGCATCATTCACGCCGGTTTCTCCGGGGGGCTCGGTGCCGGTGCCCGCCCGGAGCTCGTCGCTCTTCGGGCCCTGCGTGCCATGGGGCACGGGCTGTCGGCCACGACGCTGTGGAGCTTCAAGAACGACAACCAGGAGCCGTGGCTGCGGGTGACGCGCACCCGTCGGGCGGTGCCGGCGTTCCTGGCGATGGTCGACGGAAACGCGCCGCTGAGGCGTGGCTGGCGACTGCTGGAGATCGCTCTCACCCGGCGAGACCAGGACGGACAGGTATCCGTCGGCGGATCGGCGGAGGCGGCACGTCTGCTGTTCGAGGCCGAGGACGGCCGGAGTCGTTCCTTGCTGGGACAACTGCATCAGCTGCTGTGGGACTTGGATCGCTGGAGCAGCCAGGATCGGGCGGCTCTGACCCGGCTTGCCTTCAGCTACGAGAAAGAGGTGTACGGCGTGGAGCCGGACCTGAGTGGAGTGGCGAACCTGATCGCCGACTGGATCGAGCACGGAAGCGGCAGCCCTCGCGGCCGGCTTGCGGAGTACCGCAACGCGGGGCAGAACGGCTACCAGCTGAGCCGCCTGCTCTACCAGGCGAGTTTCCGGCTGAAACTCGACGGCCGTTCAGTCGCGATCGGGTCTGAGGCGTGGCGGCCCTTTGTCCAGCGACGGCCCCGGGCGTGGGAGCAGCGGATGCTGCTCGCGGCGGAGGTGTTGCGGCTCTTGGACCAACGCGGCGTCGAGGTGGGCAAACAGCCCGAGGACCTCCGCGAACAGGAGCGGGTCGAGCAGCTCGTGCAGCAGCCGGTCCTCTCCGTTGATGACGACGACTACCACTTCGGAGGTGCCTGATGGCTTACCTGGCGGGCAGGATGTTGATCGCAGTGGAGGCGGGAGCCCCCAACAACGGCCGGAGCGAGGAGACGACAGCGCGGGTGAAGTACGCGACTGTCCGCGGCCGTCGGCACCCGTATGTCTCCGCTCAAGCCGCGCGCCGGTGGATCCGCGACGGCATGGTCGAGCAAGGGGCAGTCCCCTCACCGGTGACCCGGGTCGGCAAGGCCCAGGGCAAGGCACAGAAGGCCAATACCGCGGCCGACCCGATCCGGTACGCCGATGATGACCTGTTCGGCTACATGCGGGCCGGTGCGAAGAAGGACGATTCGGCGACCACGCTCCGGGACAGTCCGTTCATGCTGGGCACGCTCATGTCGGTGGCGCCGGTCTACCCCACTGAGGACTTCGGTGTGATGTCCAGAGGGGTCAGTGAACCGGTGCTGCACGGCCACGAGTTCTACACCGCCGACCTCGCGGCCCCGTTTCTCCTGGACCTGCCGAGGATCGGCACCTTCACGCTGCCGAACGCCGACGGCGTGGGACGTCCGAACTACCTGACCAGTGAGCAGGCCCTGCAGGTCGCTGAAGCGGCGGCCTCCGGTGCCACCGCTACGACGTTCCGGGATCAGCCCGCCGTACGGCTGCCGATCGAGGAGCGCAAGCGACGGGCCGCGCTGCTTTTGGATTCGCTGGCCCACCTCAGCGGCGGAGCCAAGCAGGCCCTGCACTACGGCGACCGCGTCCCGTCGTTGATCGTGCTGGTCCCCTTCAAGGGGGGCGTCAACCCGCTCGCCCATGTGATCGACGGCGATGAGGAGACGGGCTTGCGGGTACGCGGCGACGTGCTGCGCAAGGAGCTGGCCGCGTGGGAGGGAGAGTGGGAGGCCCCGGTGCGTATCGGTTGGCGTCCCGGGTTCCGCGATGACTTGCGCGAGGACTTCGAGAAGGAATGCGCGGAGGAACTCGCCGAGCAGACCGTGGTCATCGACCATCCCCGGGCGGTCCTGCGAGGGCTGGCGGCCGAGATGCGGACCACGGCGCTGGACGCCTGGTTCGAGGATCCCGCCCGGTGACCGAGGTGCCGTGCGGCGAGCCGCTGCCTGCCTGGCGGCTTGAGTTCTATGCCCCCGTGGCCTCTTTCCGTGATCCGTTCTTCCCCGGCCTTACGCGGGGCCTTCCGGTGCCGCCACCCTCGACGGTACGGGGACTGCTCGCCGCTGCCACCGGCGCGCCCTGCGAGTCCCTGGCCTTCGGGATGGCGGCCTGGTCCGAGGGTGACGGCGTGGACGCCGAGACGTATCACCCCATCGATGCCACCGGCCTGAACCCGGCTGTGTCCGGCCGGGTGCGTGCGGGGAAGGGAGGTATGACGCTCCGCAGCCGCCCCTTCCTGACAGGGGTGCACCTGACGGTGTGGCTGCCGGGAACGGAGGGCGACCGTGTCGCGCGGGCGTTCCGGCGACCGCGCTGGGCACTGCGTCTGGGCCGGTCGCAGGATCTCGTCCACGTCGAAGCGCGTGCTCAGGTGATGCTGGAGCCTGTCGAGGAGGCGATCGTGGGGCATGCGCTGGCGCCGGTCTCCGGCCACGACGTGCCGTCCGCGGTCGCCCACCGCATGGCGGCGTCGATCTCGACCGACCGGATGAGCACCCGCTGGAGCGACTACCTGTGGTGCGACCTGCCGGCCGGCCGCCATTGCGTGCGCGGCGCCTACCAGGACACCGGGTACGACGACGGAACGCGTCCGGACGGGGCAAAGGGGAGGGCACTGTGGCTGCTGGCTCCGTGACCGGTCCGGTCCCACGGCGAGGGTCTCTGGACGATATCCGCGCGAAATCCACGCCGGCCGAGGACCGGGAGCGGCTGACCACACATTCGCGCACCGTTCATGCCGCGGTCGCCCAGATCGAGGACCGCATCCACAACGCCGGGATCCTGGCCACCGAGCCTGCGTTCTGGTCCCGCGTCCGCCGGGCGGCCCTCCTCCACGACGCCGGCAAGATCGCCGAGGGATTCCAGCGTCAGGTCGAACCGGGCGGCACTCCGTGGGGCGAACGGCACGAAGTGCTCTCCCTCGCATACGTGGACCTGCTCGCGGGAGCGGGCGCCTGGAGTGACGAGGACCGGGTGATGGTGGCGACGCTGGTGGCCACCCACCACCGCCCCCTGCACGCCGCCTCCACCGGCAGCGGCGGCAAGCCGGCCCTGGCCCTTCAGTACAACCAGAAGACCGCATGGGAGGAGGCGTTCGGCACTACCCCCGGGGCCACAACGGACCAGGCCGTGGTCCAGGTCCCGCGGTTCCTGCACCGGGAACTGCTGGGATGGCTCTCCGGCTTCCTCACGGTCGACCCACCCAAGACGGCCTTGGGAGCCCCGTCCCTGGCCCAGCGCTCCCGGGACCTGCTGGAAATGCTCCTGGACATCTGGAGGCACCCCGCCAAGCCGCACCAGGGACTGCTCGCCGTCCTTGCGCAGGGCGCGCTCACCCTCGCCGACCACTCCGGTTCGGCGCACGAGAGCCTCCAGACGCACATGCCGCTGCTGCCCGGCTACCTCGCCCGACTGCCGTATGAGCCCTACCCCCATCAACAGCGGGCCGCAGGCACCGGCGGCCATCTCGTGCTCGCGGCACCGACCGGCAGCGGCAAGACCGAAGCCGGACTCGCCTGGGCTTCCGGGCAGCTGCGCACCATGCCCGGTCTGCCGCGGGTGGTGTGGACCCTGCCCTACCGGGCCTCGCTCAACGCGATCCGACGCCGCCTCGCCGACGGCCTCGTCCCCGCCCCCGGCGAGAAGAAGGCCGACATCGGTCTGCTGCACGGCACGGTCGCCCAGACCCTGCTCACCGAAGCCCTCGACGACGACTGCGCCGCCAGCCCCCCGCGGGCCGAGCCGACGGCCTCCCAGGCCCGCAAGGCGCGAGCGCAGGCCGGCGCGATGCGCCTGTTCACCCAGCGGCTGCGGGTGGCCACGCCCCACCAGCTCCTGAGCGGCGCCATTGCCGGACCGTCGTACTCCTCCGTCCTGCTCGAGCAGGCCAACTCACTGTTCATCCTGGACGAGCTGCATGCCTACGAGCCCGACACCTTCGGCCGCCTGTTGGCGGCAATGCGACTGTGGGAACAGCTCGGCAGCCGGTTCGCCGTACTCTCCGCGACCCTCGCCAGCGTGATGACCCGCCTCATCCAAGAGAGCGTCGAACATCCGGTCACCGTTCATCGAGTGCCCCACGGGACCAGCCCCGTACGGCATCGGCTGGTCCTCGACGAGACCCCCATCACCGCGGCGCCGAGCATCGAGCGTCTGAGGTCCTGGCTGCGCGAGGGACACAGCGTGCTCGTCGTGGTCAACACCGTCGCCGGCGCCCAGAGCCTGTTCGAGCAGCTCGCCGACGACGCCCGCGCGGCGCTGCCCGGTGACCCGTACGCGGCCCTGCTCCTCCACTCGCGATTCAAGAACGGCGACCGGGACGCCATCGAGAAGGCACTCCTCAAGCGCCACCCCGAGCGGCAGCCCGGCGAGAACCCACGGCGCGGCGGCCTCGTCGTCGCCACCCAGGCAGTGGAGGTCTCACTCCAACTCGACTTCGACCGCGGCGCCGTCGAGAGCGCCCCCGTCGAGGCCGTCGCCCAGCGCGCCGGCCGCGTCAACCGGCGCGGACTCCACCCCGACGGGCCCGCCGAGTTCCGCGTCCACCGCACCGAGGGGCACCTGCCCTACGAGGCCGGGGCGGTGGACGCCGCCTGGTCGGCCCTCACCACCCTCGCCGACCAAGGCGCCACCACCCTCAGTGAGCAGGACATCGACCAACTACTCGACCACGCCTACGCGACACCGTGGGGCGAAAGCTGGGAGGAAGAAGCACGCCGTCACCGTGACGAGTTCACCACACACTTCCTCACCTTCACCGACCCCTTCCACGACCGCAGCGAGTTCGCCAGGGAACTGAGCGAAAGGTTCGACAGCGTGGAAGTCCTCCACCGCGACGACACCGAGGAATACAGGAAGCTGACTCGCGGAAAGAACGGCGACCCCCTGCTCGCCGCCCGCCTCCTCATCTCCCTCCGATACCGCCAGCTCGCCATGTACCAACCCGAATTCGACCAGCACCTGCAGGTACGCCTGATCGACGGTGAGTACGACAGCACACTCGGCCTGCGACCGCGGACCGAGCGGGAGACCATCCTTTGAGCAGCCTCGACGACTTCCCGGCCGACGACGGCACCGCAGTCGGCGGCGTCCACATCAAGTACCTCGTCCACTGCCCGCGACAGCTCTGGCTGTACGCACGCGGCTACCGGCCCGAGCACCGCAGCGACCGGGTGGCCTTCGGCGAAGTGGTAGCCGACACCACCTTCACCCGCCGACGTGACGTCGACCTGGGCGAAGCAAAGATCGACTGGGTCACCACCGGCGCCGTCGTCCACGAGACGAAATCCTCACGCGCGCCTGCACCCGCTCACGCAGCCCAGGTCCGCCACTACTGCCTGCTACTGGAGCGCCGGGGCATCACCGTACGCGGCGGCACCATCCACTACCCGCTGATCCGCCGCACCACCGACGTCCCCTGGGACGACGACGCCCGCATGGCGGCCGAAGACACCGAAACCCAAGCCCGCAGCGTCATCGCCGCGACCGAACCACCCGCGCGACTGGCCCGCCCCGGCTGCCGCGGCTGCTCCTACCTCGACTACTGCTGGGGAGACTGATGCCCGCCGCCGGCCGCACCTACTGGCTCACCGAACCGTGCCGCATCCCCCGCGAAGACAACAGCATCCGCGTCGAACGCCCCGACGGCAGCCCGGTCCGCATCCCCATCACCGACATCCGCGACCTGATCGCCTTCGACCACGTCGACCTCAACACCTCGGCACTGTCCCTGCTGAGCCGCAACGGCGTGACCCTGCACATCCTTGACCACTACGGCAACCACGCCGGCCACTTCAGCCCAGCCGAATCCATGGCCTCGGCCGCCGTCATCCGCCGCCAGGTCGAAATCAGCGCCGACCCCGACCGCCGCACCGCCATCGGCCGAGCCCTCGTCCTCGCCGCAGCGGAAAACCTCCGCTGGGCCCTGGACACCGAACTCCTCGACCCCGCCCTGCAAGCGCTGCGCACCGACCTGCCCGACTGCAAGGACAACGACGCGATCATGGGCCAGGAAGGCAACTTCCGCCGCACCGCCTGGGCCGTCCTCGACACCCAGCTTCCCGCCTGGCTCCGCCTCAACGGCCGCACCCGCCGTCCCCCCACCAACGCCGGCAACGCCTTCATCAGCTACCTCAACGCCCTGGTCTACGCCCGCGCCCTGACCGCCCTGCGCAGCACCCCGCTCCACCCGGCCATCGGCTTCCTCCACTCCGACACCGACCGACGCCGCAACACCCTCGCCCTGGACCTCGCCGAGCCCTTCAAGCCCCTCTTCGCGGAGCGACTCCTCAAACGCACAGCCCACCAAAAGTCCCTCAAACCCGGCGACTTCGAAACCGACGTCGGAAGAGCCTCCCTCAGCAACAACGGCCGCAAGAAGATCGCCGCCCTCGTACGGGAAGAGCTGTCAACGACCGTCCACCACCGCACCCTCAAGCGGAAGGTCAGCTATGAAGAACTCATCCACCTGGAAGCACTGAAACTGGTCCGCCTCTGCCTGGAAGACACGCCCTACAAGCCTTTCCACCCCTGGTGGTGACCCGCCATCTTCGTCATCCTCGTCTACGACACCGCCGTCGAACGCAACCCCAAAGTCCTCAAGACCTGCCGCAAATACCTCCACTGGACCCAACGCAGCGTCTTCCAGGGCGAACTCTCCACCGCCCAGTACCGCGCCCTGATCGCCGCTCTCCGCACCACCATCGACCCCGACTACGACAGCATCGTCACCTACACCACCCGCTCCGCCGACATGATCGACACCACAACCCTCGGCGTCGCCCTGGGCGGCCCAGGAGACATCCTCTGAAACCACATACGACCGGAAGACGGCAAAATTCGGATAGCCGACCTCACCGGCTGCGCCATTCCGCGACGCAGAGTCGACCGGAGCCAAGAACTGGGCTCATGTGCCGCAGCAAGGCCACTCTGAATCGCTGACCTGCGGTAATGCCGCACCGACAGACCACCGCATAACCCATCCCCAACACAGCCAGAAGCATGGCCCTGAACTGGGACTTTACCCTCGGGTCGTCATCAGCCCTGGAGGGCTCGCAACATCGTGGCCCATTCGAGTGCCAGGGCGCCCAGTGCGGGTCGTCATCAGCCCTGGAGGGCTCGCAACATGTCGATCCGGCCGGGCAGCCGCCCGGACCTCGACGTCGTCATCAGCCCTGGAGGGCTCGCAACACCAACCCCGGTGAGCCGGGTGCGCTTGCGGCGGCAGTCGTCATCAGCCCTGGAGGGCTCGCAACCTGAGCGCACGTACGAGGAAGCCGAAGCCATCCGCGGTCGTCATCAGCCCTGGAGGGCTCGCAACACCAACCCCGGTGAGCCGGGTGCGCTTGCGGCGGCAGTCGTCATCAGCCCTGGAGGGCTCGCAACC
>NZ_JBEOXS010000027.1:0-19327 GCF_040296705.1 Streptomyces sp. NPDC002055 | reverse complement strand
CTGAGCGCACGTACGAGGAAGCCGAAGCCATCCGCGGTCGTCATCAGCCCTGGAGGGCTCGCAACCGGAAGGTTTGGGACTTGTTCCACGCGGTGACCAGCGTTGTCATCAGCCTTGGAGGGCTCGCAACGCGCCGACCTACGTGTACATGCAGGTCGCCGACCACGTCGTCATCAGCCCTGGAGGGCTCGCAACGTGTCCGAGGGGATGACGCTCCGCAGTCGCACGCCGGTCGTGATCAGCCCTGGAAGGTTCGCGCGCGACATCACTCATTGTTCTCACTTAGCGGCGGATCGCAGTCAAGTCCGCCAGGATCCCCCTTCGAGAGATCGTTCGAGTGTTCGACGGGTGGAAGTGTGAGATCAGGCAAGTAGCGCTCATCGGTGTGGCTGCTGCCGCGATGCTGGTCAGCAATGCACCAGGTGCAGCCCAAGGTGCCCCGAGAGACGTGTCCGTCAGAAAATCAGCAACCTCCTGCTGCCGCCTCGGCCACTGGGGTGAGTAGCTAGGGGAACTGCGACGCCCAGCTCGCCCGAGCCCGCGCAGCGGGAAGCGGTTCCCGGGTGCAACGACCGGACGAGCCCGACCAGTGCGGCGCTCCCGAGTTCCGGCCGCGCTCCTGACGCTGGGTGACGACAAGGCGTACTACGGCGTATCGGGAGAGTCCGGAACGGACTTCCAGGTCGCCGCGCCCGTACTCGCCACCGTATCGCTGGGGCCAGTCAGAAGTGGTCGGGCAGCCAGGGTTCGTAGTCCGTTGTGGCGCGGATCAGCTTTGTGAGGGCTTCACCGGAGGTGGCGGCGACTCCGGCAAGGTGCGCGGCGGCGGCTGTCCGGAAGCCTCCGGCGTACCAGACGGCCAGCTGCTGGCGGGTGAACTTGACCTCGCCGTGGCGGTGGGTCGCGGTGAGGTGGCCTTTGCCGTCTTTGACTTCCAGCAGGTACTGGTCCCAGGTTCCTCCGTTGTCGTTTTCGATCTCCACGGGGAGCGCGAGGGTGAGGTCGTCGGGCCAGCCGCGCAGGCGTACAGCTTCCGGGAGGTCGTGGATGCGGAGCATCCAGGGGTGCCAGGCTTCTGCTGTCGGCCGGTACCGGTGCAGCTTGTGCAGCAGCGCCGGGTACGGGGGGAGGACCGAGCGCCGGAAGTGGACGGCGGTGGCGCGGGTGTGGTGGCTCCCGAGGAACGCCATCATCGCGTCGACCGTCACCGCGTCTGCGGCCCAGAAGTCGTGGACGGTCAGGTCCATTCCGTGTCGGTGGTGACGCTTCATGGAGATGGACAGCACGCCGGTGGTGCTCTGGTCCGGCCCGAACCGGTAGGTCGTCAGCTGGCGTTTGTCGTCCAGCCAGGCCGGCCACCAGCGCGGGCGCTGCACGGGCCCGTTCCACTGTTGGGCCAGCCTCTGGTGCAGCGCCAGATCGTCGCTCGACCGGCCGTGCTCGATGTTCAGGCCTGGGCTGGGGAAGGCGCGCCCGAGGTCTTCGGTGGGGATGGACCAGGCGAACACCTGGGTCGGGGCCTGCCATCTGAGGGTGCGCAGGTAGCGGCTTGAGGTCGACCAGATGGTGGAGATCACTGCTCCCTGGTCGCGCAGCGGGCGGAGCCGCTCGGCGAGCAGACGGCCGGCGAGGCGGTCTCCGCGTTCCTCGGGGGCGACGCACCCGGCGCCCAGGAGGGCGGAGGGGACGGCGGATCCGCCGAAGAACTGGCTCGTGAGGAGTCCGAGGCCGCCGGCGATGACCTGGCCGCGGCGAACCGCAACGCGAAGGTCCGCGTGGGGGCGCAGGCGGATGATGTCTCCCACGGGGTGGCCGTAGCTGCGGGTGGCGAGGGTGTCGTACTCCTGCCACTGGTCCTCGTCGGCTTCCATGATCCGGATCGGATCGGGCATGGTCTGTCTCCTCAGTAGTGGGTCCGGTCGCGGACCGCGTCGGCGTCGAGGGGGACGAGGAAGCTGCGCGTGAAAGTCAGGACGGTGTGGCCGTCGTGGGTGAGGCCGGTTGTGCGGCAGGTGACGATCCCGTTGTGGGGGCGGCTGTTGGAGCGTCTTCGGCCGGTGATCTCCGTCTCCGCGTAGAGGGTGTCGCCCACGAAGACCGGGTGAAGGAAACGGATCTCCTCGAAGCCGAGGCTGGCGATGGTGAGGCCGCTGGTGCTGCGTACCGTCATCCCTCCGACGATGTGCAGGGTGATGGTGCTGCACACCAGGGGGCGGCCCCATTCGCTGTTGCTGCTGTAGTGCGCGTCGGTGTGGATCGGGGCGTCGTTGCCGCCGAGCGTGGTCATCAGGGTGTTGTCGGTCTCGGTGATGGTGCGTCCGGGCCGGTGCTCGATGACCATGCCCACCGGCAGCTCGTCGTAGCCGAGCCCAACGACCTCCCGGTAGCGGTGCTCACCGGTCTGCCGGTACCCCAGGGGTTTGGGGGCTCTGGTCATGCAGACACCTCCTTCGGGGCGTTGTCGCTCGCGCGGGCGAGCAGGGCGCGGGCGGCAGCGACCATGGGAGGGCCGACCATCCGGCCGTGGACGCGGACAATGCGGCCGCCGGCGTTCTCGGCCGCGGCCACCGTGGCCCGGGCAGCCGCGATCTCCTCACGTGTGGGCCGGAACACCGCGGTGACGGCCGGGAGCTGGTCCGGGTGCACGCAGCTCTTTCCGGCGAAGCCCAGGGCTTTGACCTGTTCTGCTTCCCGGCGCAGCCCCTCGTCGTCGTCCAGGTCGAAGTACGGGGAGTCGATGGCAGGCAGCCCCGCGACCGCGGCACTGGTGACGAGCGCGGAGCGGGCGTGCAGCAGCGGCTCCCAGCTGTTGCTGCAGCCGGTGGTGGTGGCGTAGTCGGCCGTTCCGAACAGGAGTCCGGCGATGCGGTCGGCTCTGACGATCGAGGGCAAGTTCTCCACGGCGCGGGGGGTCTCGATCAGTGCATACAGGTGGGGGGTGTAGTCGGGGGTGTCCAGGATCCCGGCGACGATTTCGATGTCGCGGGCGGACTCCACCTTGGGGATCAGGACGATGGGGGGCTTCACCGAATGCGCGGTGAGGGCGGTCAGGTCGTGGATGCCGTTCAGGGTGGCAGGCGAACTGATTCGGACCCCGGGGACGGGGCCGGCCGCAGCGGGGTCGGTGAAGAAGGCGCGGGCGGCCTGCCGGGCGTCCGGCTTGTCCGCCGGGGGCACGGAGTCCTCCAGGTCGACCAGGGCGACGTCGGCCGCGCAGCTGCGGGCGGCCGGAAACCGGTCGGGGGCATGACCGGGGGTGATGATCCACACCCCGGCCGGGCCGGGCATCGGGCTCACCGTCGCTCCCCCTGTGCGGCCAGGCTGCGGACGGCGTCCAGGATCATGTCCTCCTGGCCTGCGGTGACCCTGCGGCGGCCGAGCTCGACGAACACGTCCCAGGGATGCACACCCTCCTGTGCTGCCGCGTTCAGGACGGGCTTTTTGAAGCCGGAGAACACTCCGGCCAGTCCGGACGCGAGGCTGGTGGAGTCGATCGTCGGCGGAGCCGGCATGAGGGTCTGCTCCGCGAGGTCAGCGGCGTCGGCCAGGAGCCTCAGGTCGATTCCTGTGCTGTGGCCGTAGCGTTCGAGTACGGCCACGAGAACTTCCAGCTGGGTGTTGCCCGCGCCCGCGCCGAATCCGCGGGCGCATGCGTCGATGATGCGGGCACCGGCTGCGACGGCGGCGACCGAGTTGGCCACGGCCATGCCGAGGTTGTTGTGGCCGTGGAAGCCGACGGGGATGTCCACCGCGGCAGTGATGGCGGTGATCCGGTTCGTGACGTCTTCGGGCAGGTAGTGGCCGGCGCTGTCGAAGAGGCAGACGGCCTGCGCCCCGTAGTCGGCCATCAGGGCGCACTGTTCGGCGAGCTGGGCGGGGGAGGCCATGTGGCTCATCAGCAGAACCCCTTGGGCCTCGGCGCCCAGTTCACGGATCACGCCCAGGTGGCGCTCGGTGACGGTGGCTTCGGTGGCGTGTGCCCCGACCCGCACTACGTCCACCCCGTGGTGTACCGCCTGGCGCAGGTCGGCGGAGGTGCCCCAGCCGGGCAGCATCATGACGGCCATCCTGCTGCTGGTCAGCACCTGGCGGGCGGTGGCCAGCATCTCGGCGTCGCTGAGTCTGCCGTGGCCGACCTGGTGGGAGGAGGCGCCCAGCCCGTTGCCGTGCCCGATCTCCACCACGGGCACACCCGCGGCGTCGGCCGCGGCGGCGTAGGCCTGGATCTGCCCGCGGTCGAGCTGGTGGCGCACGGCGTGCTGACCGTCCCGCAGCGTGGGGTCGTGCACGGTCACGGCGGCATGCTCGGTCGGCGTCATCGGGCCAGTTCCTTCAGCGCGGCGGGGGAGAGGGCGTGCTGCTCGGCAGCGTGGATAGCGGCGGCGCTGATGACCTCGAGGTTCCCGGCGTGGACCGGGAGACGGCCGCGGGTCGCGGTGACCTCGATGACCAAGCGGACGGTGCCGTCGGTGACGGTGCACGAGGTCACGCGGTAGCCCGGGACGAGGACCCGCATCGCCTCTTCGGCTGCTTCCACGATGGCCCGGAGCGGGCCCTGCTCGGCGGCTGTTGTCACGAGGGTCGTCGTGATGCGGAACGGTGGCGCAGGGTCTGCTGCGGAGATGTTGAGGATGGCCTTGGCGGTATCGGCCCGGGTGAAGTGGCGCAGCGCGCTCTGGGTCGTGCCGATGTACTCGTCTAGGTTGAGACGGCTGGCCCGGCCCACGCTCACGCTGGCAGCTGTGGCCACCATCTCGACGTATCCGGGCCGGTAGTGCTGCGCGATGGCGTGTAGGACGGGGATGGATGCCTGCCCTCCGCACGAGACCAGGCCGATGTGCTGGTGCGCGGCAGCCTGCTCGCCGTTCACGGTCGGCACGATCAGCTCGCCGGCACTGGTGGGGGTCAGGTCGATGAGCGTGGCGCTGGTCCGGGACAGCCGGGCCCAGTGGTCCGGGTGCTCGAACGCATTGGTCGCGTCGAAGACCACGTCGAAGTGCTGGGCCGAGTCCAGGACCGCGGCGACTCCGCCCGCGGCCGTGGGACAGCCCAGCTCGGCCGCCTGGGCAAGTCCGCGGCTGGTGGCCGTGCGGCCGACGACGAGCCCGCAGTCAAGGTGCGGGGAGTGGCGCATGCGTTCGATCAGGTCGAGACCGAGTAAGCCCGTGCCCAGGACGGCCGCGGTCAGCCGAGTTTTCGCTGGCATGTCTGCTCCGGTTTGTCGGTGGAGGTCACAGAACCCGTACGTCGACGGGCGGAAGAGCGGTGGATGTGGCGCGGTAGTGCGTGCCCGGGGTGAGCGGGATGCTCGCATGCACTGAGCCGGCCAGAACGATGTCCCCGGCGTGCAGGGTGGTGCCCAGAGCGGGCAAGCGGTGTGTCAGCCAGACCAGGGCCAGGAGCGGGTCACCGAGGACGTCGCGCCCTTCGCCGGTTCCTGCCACATCCCCGGCGGCGGTCACGGTGATCTGCTCGGCGGCAAGATCCAGCGCCGGGCCGAAGGGGACCGGGCCGCCGGTGATCACCGCGGCGCAGGCCGCGTTGTCGGCGATGCTGTCGACGAGCGTGATGCCCCAGGTGGTGAAGCAGGTGTCGAGGATCTCGAACGCCAGGAACACCTCCGCCACGGCACAGCGGACCGTGGCGAGATCCGCGGGTTCGCTCAGGTCGCGGCCGAGCCGGAAGGCGATCTCGGTTTCGATTCTCGGGCTCATGAAATCGGCCGCATGCAGCGCGGATCCGCTGGACGCGACCATGTCCTGCAGGATGAAGCCGGAGTCGGGTTCGTCGATGCCCATCTGCTGCTGCATGGCCCGTGAGGTCAGCCCGATCTTGTGACCGGCGACCGGTTCCCCGCCGCCGCCCGCCGCTGAATGTTGATCTGCTGGACCCGGTAGGCGTCGGCGAGGGTCAGGTCCGGGAAGCGTTCGGACAGCAACGGGACCGGGACACCGGAGCGGGCCGCCTGGGCCAGTTCGCCCGCCAGCCCGGCGAGGACCTGCTCACCGTGGAAAGTGGGATCCGGCGATCGGTCCTGGAGCCGGGGAGCGTCTGAGGGTCTGCCCATCTGCTACCTCCGGTCGGGGGTCGGGCCGGGCGCCTCGGTTCCGGCGTGGCGCGCGGCGAGCAGCGGAAGGAAGTCGGCGGTGTGGCCCCCGAGAGCCCTCACATCGGCCGGAGACCCGACGAACGCGATCCGGTCCAGCTCCGGCGTGCGATCCTGCGCACGCTCGGCGCAGACCAGCGCGGCGTACTCCTTGTCGAGGACGTCGGCTCGGCAGGCCGGCGCACGGAAGTGGACGCCGATGTTGCCCTTGTCGCCGCGAGTCACCGCCCACAGCGCCAGGTCCTGGGCCGGGAGCGTGCGCCCGATTTCCTCGGTGAGCTCGCGCGCGGCATGCCGACGCAGGTCCTCAAGGCCGAGGACGGCCCCGGGGGCGGGAGGTTCGAGGGTTCCCCCGGGCAGTTGCCAGCGTCCGGGTGCCGCAGTGGACGGTGCCATGCGCCCCACCAACAGACGGCCGTCGTCCGTGGGCTGGGCGACAGACACGAAGAGCGAGGGCGCGGAGACGGCGAGAACCGGGTCCAGACGCAGGACATACAGGCGGTAGGTCGCCCTGTACCACGTCAGGGTCACAGTGTGTTTGTCCTGCCATTCCAGAGCGGAGCACACCACCACCGGGCCGTCGAAGAGGGACGGGTTCGAGGCGGTCTTGCCCTCCCACAGCCGGTTCATCGCCGCCGTCTGTTCAACGGTCAGCTGGGGCGGCTCCGTCTCCACCAGCTGCAGGTGGCGGACTCCAGCGAGTTCAACTGCTGGGGAGTGGGATGAGCTGGTCAAGCGAACCTCCTGATCGGATGCTCCGGCGGCGAGCACCGGCTCGCCTCCCTGACCCGCTCCCGACCGGTCCCTGTGTGCAGCGGGACCGTGGGGCGGATCAGCGGGGTGAGGCCGGGGCAGGCCCCGGTGCGCAGTTGTAGTCGGGTTACTCGGTTGGAGTGCTGGTCCCTGCCGGGTCCAAGGACATCCCACGGGGGTGGTTCTCCCGGAGGACCACGCTGAATGCGGGCGACGGCCACCTCGCTCTGCTGCCGCCGGGCTTGCTTCCTCTGAGCGATCTGGACGATTCCGACAACGGCGAGCACGAGGTCGGCGCCGGTTGAGATGTTCATCAGCTGCCTTTCGCTGTGGTCTGCTGCGATGACGGCTGGCGCGGGATGCGCGCCTGTGCCTGGCTGAGCGCTCCGACGGCGCTCAGCAGGCTCTGGACGAGGCGAGCGATGTTCTGTGCGCGCTGGGCGGCCACGTGCGGCTTGACTGTCGACGGCAGCGGCGCAAGGTTGAGGCGTCGTGTGCCTTCGCCGAGTGCGGCCCGCGCTCTCACGCTGGCATCCGGGGCCGAGTCCGGGGGGACATCCCGGCACAGGCGGCAGAGGTCGGTGTGGACGACCCGGCCGTATCCGGCGAGCTGTGCGGTGATGTTCAGCGCGACGTCCGTGGCTGGGAGGCCGTCGGTCACGCCCCATGCGAGCACTCTGTCGATGGTCGCCTGGATCTCGATCTTGTCGGGGAGGGCGGGAGCCAGCCATGCGATCACCTGGTCCGCGGTGAGGATTCCGAACTGCCAGGCGCGCGTGACCAGGTGGGACCGAGTGCGGGCTCGCAGACTGGTGAGGAGAGCGCGGCCATCCGCGCGGACCTCGGCGACCGGCCGGTCCAGTTCCGCGGCCATCTGCTCGGCCCCTGCGCCCCGCGCGATGAGCGGGACCAGGTGACGCTGCTCGCGCGGCAGGAACAATGCTTCGGGGTCCAGTAGCGGCGGGCGGGTGATGGCGTTCGTGGTGTAGCCGACGGCGACCGCGGTCGGGGTCTCGCGCACACAGTGCAGCTTCCGCTTCGCGGTCTTGAGGTAGCCCGAGGCGGTGCCCTCGCTGATCTCGAGGCTGCGCGCGACCACGCCGAGAGCGCTGCCGTTGGCCAGGCCTGCGAGAACCTGCTGCTCTCGGGGCGCGAGGGAGACCTTCGCCACGGTCCTGGTGGTCGTCACTTCAGCTCCTTGGCGTGGGTGGGGGAACTGCGGGGACAGGTCGGAGAACCGCTCTCGTCGGCTGCCGAGTGCTCGCGCGCAGCGTGAGTTAGGAGAGACGGCCGGGGCCCGCCCGACACGGGGGTGCTTCGCCTCCGCTGGGGAACATGCGGAGCCGGGTCTGCGGCGTCGGGCCGGGGCCGGGCCGCGGGACACGGCCCGACGTCTGCGATGGGCGACGTCGTCATTCGTCGTCTCCCATCAGGTCCAGAAGATCGCTGATCACCATGGCGTACCGCCGCAGGTGCGACAGCGCCTGATCCGGGGCCGGGCGTTCGTCGCGCAGGGCGAGCAGGCGGCGCAGCTCATCGGTGGGGTATACCGCGACGCGGTGCGGGGCGATCTGTATGAGCTGGGAGGTGGCCCGGCGGAACTGGTCGGTGATCCGCGCAGTGTCCGCAGGGCTCAGCGGAGCAACCCCGGACGGCCGGCTCGGCGGGAGGGGCAGGCCGAGGCGGGCTAAGAGACCGGCAAGCCTTCGGCCGCGAATGGGGGTTGGTGCGCCGGGGCGGCCCCTGAGGATTTCGTCGAGGGCGTCGATCAACTCCTCGCTGATCCCATCGGCCGAGAGGGATCGGGACAGCAGGTAGACGATCCTGTGTTGCACCGCCGCCTCGGCAGTGACCGACTGTCCCAACAGTGTGGCGGCGGTGGCGTCATCGACGGCGACCATCACAGCCTCCCGGCAGGGAGCAGGAACTGACACCAGGTCGTCCGGCCGCCGTTGCTCGTCCCCCACGCCTGTGAGAGGACGGCGATGAGAAACAGGCCTCGGCCCGACAGGGCGTCATCGTCTACGCTGCGCAGCTCGGCGGGCACGGGGCTTTCATCTGTGACCTCGATGCGCAGGTCCTCGCGGGAGCACCGCACCCGTAGGTCCACGGCACCGGTCCCGTGCTCGATGGCGTTGGTGACCAGCTCGGAGACGGCGAGCACGGCATGGTCGGCCAGTGGACCGGGCAAGTCCCACAACCGCATATGATCTGCTGTGACCTGGCGCATGTCGGCCACGCGGGCCTCGTCCGGGGCGAAGGCCACCGCGAAGCAGCGCTGGATCTGCGCCTCTTCCTCGACCGCGGCAGCCGATACCAGCGATGTATTGGTGCACATCGGGGCCTCCCAGGTGGTCAGTGCGGGGGAGCCGTCCGCCCCCGGGCCGGTCATGGCCGACTCGCTGTGATCTCGGCCGTCACTAGCGCGACACAGCAGACGTGCTGTTCGATCAGGACGAGTTGGAGCTCGTACTCCTCGCAATGTGGTCGGCGGCGCGCCTGCTGGGTTCGGGCCTCGCTTCCCCACGGGTGGTGCAGCTCGTCGCTCAGCGCCCCCTCGTGCCCGTCGCTTCGCTTCGGTCAGCTTGCGATGGCTGTTGTCCAGCAGTTGTTGGACGACGCTCGGCGCGCTCAGGGCACCGGGGTGGTCCATCGGCACCGACCAGTACGAGCGGAAGCAGTCCGGATGGTTGAGTCCCGGCCGGGGCACGCGAAGATGGCTCCCCGGCCCAAGGCAGCCCGTGTGGGACGAGGACCACCACTGCCAGGTGCTCGCCGGAACAAGCGTGTAGTACCACTCCGCGTACCGATCGAAGAAGACAGGCCCGCCCTGCAGCGCAGCCGCCAGATGGGTGTCGACCCGGCCGGGGTCGGAGGTGCCCGCAGCGGCGCGGACGGCATGCCCAGGTACTCGGATCGCTGAGAACAGGCTCCCGCACCTCAGGAGAGCGCTGCCGACTTCGTCCCACGCCTGCCGTGCCTGCTGCCGGTCGCCGGCCGCGCAGAGGAGCCACGTCCCCACAGCCGAATCGATCTCCGCTCGGGTATGCACCAGGACTCTGGGCTCCTGATAGGCGGGCGTCAGCGCCTGCTGTCTGCTGTCCATGCTGACCTCCCGGGGGATATCGCCGTGCGCCCAGACAAACGCACCCTGGGCCAAGCCGACTTGCCCGCATGCATCACCCGCTGCGGATATGCAGGAATTGCATACGCATGCACGGCGCGGCCACTACGTTGGGTATCCCTTCGGAATCTCTCTGCCACCGCACCCCAGGACCGGATATGGCGCAGGCACCGCAGCACCGCAGCCCCGGCGAGGCCATCTCTGCCGCCCGACGTGACCGCGGATGGACTCAAACGCAACTCGCCGACATGTGCGGCTACAGCCAGTCGACCATCAGCCGCCTGGAGCGTGGCCGCCAGTCCGCGAAGGACATAGACGTGCTCGCGATGGTGGCCGACCGGCTCGGGATTTCTCCAACTCGGCTGGGGCTGGCCGATGACACACCGCACAATGCAGCCGTGAATCACCCTCAGAACCGTCGACGCTTCCTCGGTACAGCCGCCACCCTGGGTGTGCAGATCGCCTCGCTCGGCAGCGAGCGCAGCCGACCCATCAACCCCGCGGTCATCGGGCACCTCCGCAGCCTGCGCGCCACACTGGTGCAGTCCGACAGCCTGTACGGTCCGCACTGCGTAATCGGAGCCGTGCGGGACCATCTCACCGTCATCGAGCAGCAACTCCTTCCCGCCGCCGGCGGGAACCTGCGCGTCGAGATGCTTCAGGCCGCCGCGGAGTGGGCCGAGTTCGCCGGCTGGCTGCACGAGGACCTCGGTCAGCCAGAGTTCGGACTCTGGTGGTCCGACCGCGCCATGGAGTGGGCGCAGGAAGCCGATGACCCCGTACGCCAGGCATTCATCCTGATGCGCAAAGCCCAGCAGTCGGTCAACCTGACGCAGCAGCAGCGGGCGATCGGCCTCGCTTCAGCTGCGCTGCGCGTTCGCGGCGATGTGCCCGCACGCATCCGAGCATCCGCTCACCTTCAGCAGGCGCACGGCCACGCGCTGGCCGGCGACGACACAGGCGCTTCCCGTGCCATCGAGTTCGCCTACGGCCTCGTCGGCAAAGGCCGCGAAGCTGAGACTGATCAGCTCGGCGGCTACTGCGTGCCCGCCTATGTTGATGCCCAGGGCGCTGCCTGTCAGCTTCGCCTGGGGAAGCCGGCGAAGGCCGTTGCCTCCTATCAGCGGGCCCTGCGCGACTGGCCGGATAACTACCAGCGCGAGCGTGGCTTGCACCTGGCGCGACTCGCCAGCGCTCACGCTGCTGACCGGGCGCCGGATGCTGCCTGCTCCGTCGCATTGGAAGCGCTGGAGATCACCCGGGAGACGGAGTCCCGACGCACCACGGCGGAGTTGCGCCGAGTCGTCACCGCGCTCACGCCGTGGCGACGAACCACGAGAGTGAGGGAGCTGGCGGAAGCCGTCGCTGCCGTGTGACTACGCTCGCCGGTACCAACCACCGTGGAGGGGACACCGATGGGCATCAGGGAACTGGTCGGCACCGACGAGTGGCAGACCGCCGAGGGCAGGCCGTACGTCGTCTACAAGTACGCGGCCACCCTGGACGGGCGGATCGCAGCGGCGGACAGCACCAGTCAGTGGATCACCAGTGCACAGTCCCGTGCCGAAGTGCATGAACTGCGCGCGGCCTGCCAAGCAACCGTCGTCGGCTCCGGCACTCAGCAGGCGGACAACCCGCACCTCGCGGTCCGGTCCATGCAGGACGACCCCAGCCTGAAGGTGGCCGTTCCTCTTGACCAGCAGCCGTGGCGGGTGATTGTCGACACCAATGCCCGCACCCAGGCCGGGGCTCGGGTGCTCGATGAGGCTGCACCGACGATCATTGCCGTGGCCGAGGACGCAGATGCCTCGCACCTGGATGACCTGACCACGGTCGTGCGGCTGCCCCGTTCAAAGGCAGGCCTGGACGTGGAGGCCCTGCTGGGCGAGCTCCACCGCCGCGGCGTGCGCGCCGTTTTTCTCGAAGGTGGACCGACACTCGCGGCGTCTTTCGTGTCGGCAGGGTTGGTCGACCGCATCATCGCCTACGTCGCACCCGCTCTCCTCGGCCGCGGTAAGAGTGCCCTTCAAGGCGGCACCATCGAGACGATGGATGACATCCTCCGCTGCGAGTTGCTGGACGTTGCACAGTCCGGCCCAGACGTCCGTCTGGTTGCCCGACCGCATCGCTGACAGACCTGGCCCTCCGCGGGGAGGCATTGTCGGCACCCGACCCTACGGCCGGGTGCCGACAACGCCTCCCCGCCCCCGGCGCCAGGGCCCTCGCCGTGTGCGCCAGACCTGCTCTTGTCCTCACCCCTGTATGGCGGCCATGTTCGAGCCGAGCGGGTTGGCACAGGGTCACCCGAAGTCGGCGGCGTGGTCGGACACCCATTGGCGGTAGGTGCGGGCGGATGTGCCGGTGACCGTTTCGACTGTGGAGGTGATGCTCGGGCGAGGGGCGGCGAGCATGTCGGCGTAGCCGTCGAGGAGGGGATCCACGAACGAGTCGGGGAAGTTGTCGTCGGCCAGGAGTCGCTGGCGTGCTTTCTCGCGGGACAACTCTTGCCACTGGAGGGGACGGCCCAGCATCTCGCCGATGGTTCGCACTTGCTCGGCTTGGGTGAGGACCTCGGGGCCGGTCAGGTGATGGACGGCATGATCGTGGCCGTCCTGGGTGAGGGAACGTACGGCCACGGCGGCGATGTCTGCCTCGTGGAGGAGCGCCATGGGTACCGCTCCGTAGGCTCCCTGCACCACGTCACCGGCCCGGATCTGATCGGCCCACCACAAGGTGTTGGTGGCGAAGGTACTGGGGCGCAGGTGGGTCCAGGCGAGCCCGGACTGCGCGATGAGGTGTTCGACGTGCCCATGGAACTGGCCCACGGGGTGGGGCTGCTGCTCGGGGGCGAGTCCGTCCCGGACGGCGCCGGACGACAGGAACACGACCCGGGGGGTGTGCCGCTTGATGGCATCCACGACGGTGGCAGCCGGATCGGCGCTGTGGAAGGGCCACATCAGGAATACGGCGTCCACGCCTTCCAGAGCCGCCTCCAGTGCGGCGGGGTCGGCCAGGTCCCCCTGCCGCACCTCGACCCCATCGGGAAGCCCGGCAGCGGGGTTGCGGACCAGCGCCCGCACCTTGCAGGTGGTGGCGGCGATGAGTTGGGACACCACCTGTCGGCCCACATTGCCCGTTGCCCCGATGACGAGGATCGTGTTCTTGGCAGTCATCGACGTTCTCCTTGCCTGTGCTGCACCGGCGCGCCTTCATCCGTCACGATCACCGGTACGTGGACCCGATGCCGGCCAGCAGCTCATGAATGCAGGATTCCGTCATGCAATAGCCTGAATCGATGGATACCGTCACACTGGATGCGACTGACCGTGGCCTGATCCACGCCCTGCAGATCGAAGGGCGCGTGTCGTTCCGCGCGGTCGCTGAGGTGCTGGGCGTCTCGGAGAACACCGTCGCCCGCCGTTACCGGCGACTTCGGTCGACCGGCTTGCTGCGGGTCGTCGGAGTGGTCAACGGGGTACGGCTGGGCTACACGTCCTGGACGCTCCGGGTGCAGTGCACTCCTGATGCGGCCGGCTCCATCGCGAGCGCACTGGCGGCCCGGCCCGACACCTCCTACGTGCACTTGCTCTCCGGAGGCACGGAGATCTCCTGCAACGTCCAGACACCAACCGCCGCCGACCGCAACGCCCTGCTGCTCGACAAGCTCTCTCGTACCAGCCGCGTCACCGCGGTCTCCGCGCATCTCATCCTGCGCGCCACCGCACTGCCCATCACCTGGGCGGGCTCCGCTTGGCTCACCGAGGAACAGGCCCGCACACTCCACCCCGCGCCCACGTCCCCGGCCGCCGGGCCTGTCGCCCTCGACGAGCAGGACCGGGCCTTGCTGCACGTCCTCGCCCGCGATGGACGGGCCAGCTACGCCGAGCTCGCCACCGTCGCGTGCAACGCGGACTCCACCGTCAAACGCCGCCTGGACGCACTGCGCCGGAACGGAATCCTCACCTTCATCGTCGACGTCGCCCCAGCCGCTCTCGGCTTCCCTACCGGAGCGCGGCTCTGGATGTCCGTGCAGCCCTCCCGGCTCTCCGACGTGGCGCTGGCCATGGCCGAACACCCAGAGGTCTCCTTCGCCGCCATGACCACCGGCCCCAGCAACCTTGTTGCCGCTGTCAACTGCCGTGATGCCGAAGACTTGTGTCGCTACCTCACCAAACGCGTAGCCGCACTCGATGCCATCCGTTCCATCGAGACCGCCCCCGTCATCCGCACGCTCAAAGGCGCGGCAGGGTACTTCCCGACATACTGACCAAAGCAACCCTTCAGTTGAACCGGAAACCGCTTGAGGCGAAGAGCATGGGTGGAAATTTCGAAGAGCCCCATCCTGCTCGCCGTGGTCGACCGGTCGACGACACCTACCGCTGGCAGATGCACAAGCGGCTCACTGTCCAGGAGCCCCGCCACAAGCTCGCCCGCGACATCTGCCACGGCAAGATGGGCACCATTCACCAGGCGTACCGGGACGGGATGGAAGACCAGCTCGGCTCCCTCGGCCTGGTGCTGAAGGCTGTGGTGCTGTGGTGCTGTGGACGACGCGGTACATCGACGCCGCGGTCGCCCAGCTTCGCGACGAGGGCCACGAGATCCGGGACGAGGACGTGGCCCGGCTCTCGCCGTGAAGTTTCGGTTGGGCGACACGGATCTTGCGGTCCCCAAGACCAAGGTCCAGTGCTTAGCGTTACTGACTGTTCGCTGGTCCCCACGGTCGGAGTCCGGGGTAGGACGTTGCGGTCAGCCGCTGTTGGCCGACTGGATCAACGCTTGGTATAGCGAGCGACGAATGCCCGTTCCGTCTCAGAGAGTCGCCGTGGAGCCCTCGTGTCGAGGTCATAGGCGACAATCTTGGTGGTGGCTTCGACGTACAGCTGCTCGGCATCACTGATCGCATAGGCGAGTTCAAAGGTGGCGGCGGAAGTCTTCGTGACCCAGACATGCACATCGACGGGTTCGGGCCCGTAGAACAGTGGGGCACGGTAGTCGATGACGGTTCGGCTCACGACGAAGGCATTTGGTCGGGTCCCTTCTTCGTTCGTGGCGACGACGTCTTGGAACATGCGCGTTCGGGCTTCCTCCATGTAGCGGAGGAATTGCGCGTTGTTGACGTGACCGTAGGCATCGGCGTCGCTCCAGCGCAGGGGGCAGGCATAGGTGTACTCGTGCACGGGACCGGATCTTTCTTCAGACTACAGAATGGACGAGCAGGCATAGCGCATCAGGGCAGGCGACGCAGTGCAGTCCAGCACGCCTTCCCCTGCCCGGACTTTGCCTGGGAATCACGAGACGAGTTCGGATTGGACTTCGCCGGATATGTCTCGGGGAGTATGCGGCGCTGGCTTGTGCCCGCCCAGGTCTCGCTGGATTTCGCGCAAGAGACTCTGCTGCTGGTCGAGTTCACTGAGGAGCTGTTGGACACGGACGACAGCAGCCTCGGGGGCAGCTGGCAAGGCGATCCGAGTGAGCCTCTTCAACTCGGCACGTGCCTCACCGTGTATGGCGGCGGGCGGCACGCGGGCAATCAGTGTGGAGGGCGATACTTGAGAGACGCCCCATTCGCCGGGTGCTTCCTCAACCGCCCAGACCACATTGCGAGTCGATGGCGACAGCGTCAGCTGGGAGGCCGGCCCCACGAGGCGGCTGAGTGCGGGCAGGGGAATTCCGTCCTTGCCGGCCTTGGCCGCGGCCTCCTCTGCGCTGTCGACCACCAGACGCGCAGTGTGCAGGTCCTTGTCCCGGAGGAGATCGGCTTCTGCGATGCGCGCCTGGGCGCGGCTGCGTTCATAAGCCGTGTTGTGCGTTTCCTCGGCCCATGCGTTGCGTGGGCCGCCCAGCGCATCCCGTTGGGTATCGGGTTCCGCTTCCACCCAGGTCATCACAACGAAGCGGCAGTCGGGCATGATCGCCGGGTATGCCACGTGGCTGACGATCTCGATCGTCTTCCAGCCGAGGGTGGGGATGCTGGCGAGGAAGACGTGGCCATCGCGATGCTCGACGAGGTCGGCGTCCGCGTCCCAGATCTTCTGGATCTCGGGGTTCTTCTTGACGTCCGCGATCAGTTCCTGAAGATCAGTGTCGCCGCCGTGGGTGGTCAGCGCGAAGCGCAGCATCCGGACGAAAACCGCGGCGTGCTTGTGCCAGTCGTGATAGGTGGAACGTCCTTCCGGAGTGGTCAGCGCCCACCTGATGATGTTGGCGCGAGGCTCCATCACCCACGGCCACAGCTCGGCCATGGCCTTGTTGTACGCGAGGATGTTCCAGTTGCGGTCGGACAGGTAGGTCGGCGAGGGCATCTGGCGGTCGATGAGCAGCCTCAGGGCCGGCCCGAGCTCGGGCCGACCGTCAGCTATCGAGGCTCGCAGGTAGGTGCCGACGTTGTAGAGCAGCAGGGCGTGGCGTTCGTCGGCATCCAGCTTCAGTAGGTCTGCCAGGGCGTCGCACTGGGGCTGCGAGAACCGCGGGGTCGCGCCGCGCTCGATGTTGCGGTACGTGCGCTCACCGATTCCCAGGGCACGCGCCAGGACAATCTGGTTGACGCCGGCAGACTTCCGCCACTGCTTCAACATCCCGCCGAAGCCCATGTATTGCCCGGCTACTCCGACGGGTGCCGCAGGTGTGCCCTTCTTGGCAGCCGTGTCGTCACTTTCGGCCCGACGCCTCGCGGCCATCAGCCTCTCCCTGTCATTGCGTTGGCGCGACAGGAGACACTCGCTTTTGGGCATGCAAAAAGAGGGACAGCGTAGCCGCCGCCCCCCGCCCTTAACGTCTCCCCGCTAAGACCATACGCGGTATTGGGACGATCTTGACCATGTGTGGCGGCAGCCACATACTCACGAGAATGTGACTGTCAAGTATTAAACTAAGCCCCGGTGATCGCGCTCTCGATCACCCGCCGAACCGGGTGTCCCGCCCTCGCGCCTGCGCCTGACCTGTGAAACCGGCAAATGTTTGCCGATTTTCGCTACCGCCCTCCAGTGTCGGTCTGGGTCAGCAGTGAAACCGCCCCTCTTGCGCCGTCGAAGTTCCTTACATTCTCTAATCTGCAAGGGAGTTGCGTGCTGATCGGGCACCCTGGCGGATCGTTCGCAACCTCGCGACCTTTGCGGTCAAAACGGGCATACGGTCAGCTTTGACGGAGCCTTTCAGTCTTGGCTTAAATCTTTATGGCCAGCCGATTCAACAGAGCGTTGCGGCATCAGACGCAGGAGGTCACGTGGAGATCGTTTTCGGAGTCCTCAAGTCCAACTCGAACTCTCCATGCCCCGCCTCTGCAGTCAGCCGTCGTCACTGCTGCTGGTTGTAGCGAGTCCTGTCAGGACTTGAGACCGCCCTTGCGCATGTTCCTCGTCGCCCGCCGGGCACCCCGCTCAGCTACATACGGCGGTTAGGAAGCAAACGTGGGTCACATGATCAGGACGGTTCCGTCAACCCCTAAAGCAGCGACGGCATTTGAGATGTAACTCCCAGAAGCCGGACGCCGAAAAATGGCACTCCTGCCCCTCGACAAGGGCTGGAGATTCACCCATCACTGCACCGGCCGGGGGTGCCTGAAAACGACCGTCGGCAGATGGCACCTCCGGCACGGTGGCAGCTCGTTCCCAACCACTGGATCTTGCGAGGGCGCACGCATATGTTGCTGGTGCGCTCGGTGGGGAGCCCACCGGCCGCGTGAACCGCAGAGGAGGCTTCAGGGCGTCATCGGCGCCAAGTGCACAGGGGGCCAAGAGATATAGAACCGGCGCTCAGGAGTCACTAGCTCCTGAGCGCCGGGCCGCCGCCCCGAAGGGCGCGGACTCATAACTGGAGCAGGCCGGCTGGCCTTTTCGACGAGAACGGCCGCCCCGCTCCACCTACGAACAAGGGATTCTTGCATGCCCAAATACTGGAGCGGAAGCGCGCTCCGAGAGCAGAAGCCCCAGGCTGATGCGCCTCTCACCGGCGCTCGCCAGCAGCGCCTGGCCTGCCCGGTTGCAGAAGTGATGCCCGGAGCGTCCACCCTCCGCGCTTCGCAGCGCCAGCCCGGCCAGAGCTGGCCGAGCTTCTACGCCCACGCGTACGACGGCCAAGGGGACGCCATAGCCCTCAACCACACCCAGCGCGTGACGCCGACCCGCTGGGTGATCGGCGCTCATCTCCAACTGACCTGGGATGATGCGTACGGCTTCAGCCTGACCAGCGGGAGCCTACGGCACGCCGCCGAGGTGTACGCCGGCGCCGGCAAGGAGTGCTGACCGTGGCCAGGATCCGCACCATCAAGCCCGAAGCCTTCACCAGCGAGTCGCTCGCTGAGGTGACCGTCCACGCTGAGCGGACCTTCTTCGGTCTCCTCACCCAGGCCGACGACCACGGGCGTCACCGCGACAACGCCGCGATCATCGCAGGGCTGCTGTGGCCGCTGCGTTCCGAGCGCACTCCGGTCCACGTCGAGGACGACCTGCAGCAGCTGGCCGACGCGGCACTGATCTGTCGGTACACCGGATGCGACGGCCGCCGTTACCTCCACATCGTGACCTGGGCCGAGCACCAGAAGATCGACAAGCCGAGCCAGTCCCGCTTGCCCTCCTGCCCGCAGCACCAGGCCGCCGACCGGTGCGCCCCCTGCAAGGGGACCTGCACCCAGCGGGTCGAGGAGTCGCCCACCCCTCCCCGAAGGCTCGCCGAGGCTTCGCCGAATACTCCCCGCGCCCTCGATCTGCCGGCTCAGCCGGCCGCAACGCCTCGCGGCCACGTAGACCAGGCTCCCATCGCCCAGCAGGACGCCTTCGACGGCATGGCTGGCAGGTCTGGCCACGCTGGCATGAAAAACGCAGGTCAAGGCGCATTCGTCGAGTTACGAGCGCCCGCCCAGCGACGTGCTCGGGCACCTCGGGCGGATCACCAAAAAGCTGTTGGGCGAGGGCATCGCTCCGGAGCACATCCGGGCCGGACTGCGGAACTTCGCGGCCAACCCCAAGCACCCGAGCGTGCTGACCAGCATGGTCAACGAGGTCATGAACGCGCGCCCTGGTGGTTTTGCGCGGCCGGGATCTCGGCTTAACGTGCCCGCTCACCAGGCGTGGACCAACCCGGTCGACGCTGCCGCCGCCTACGCCGAGGAGCTGTGATGCGCACCCGTAACCGCGAACCGCAGACCCTCGGTGAGGGCACCTTGGACCGGAGGGCCCGGATCCTGGCCGTCCGCAACATCGACCCGGCCGCCGTCGCCGCGGTGGTCGACGAGCCCGAGCCGTTCTCCCTGCTGGACGCTCTGTCGGCCGGGATGCCCCCGCGCTACCGGGCCGCGGTCGCCGACCACCCCACGGTCCTGGCCTGGGCCCGGGAAGTCGCCGAGG
>NZ_JBEOXS010000026.1:0-111917 GCF_040296705.1 Streptomyces sp. NPDC002055 | reverse complement strand
CGCGGAAGTAGCCGCCGCGGGCCGGAAGCTTCCGTGTATTTGTGGCCCCCCGGGCCGTAAATATACGTTCCGGAACCCCCCACCCCGGAGGCCCCGTCACCCGCCCCCACACCGACCGGCCGCGCCCCGACCGGCCCGGCAGGGCACCCCGCACCCCGCACCCCGAACCCCGCCCCGCCAAGACCGTCAGCGCGGCCCGTACCGCCGCCCCGTCCGAGACGTGATCCCGCTCAACGCCCCCCGAGGCGCCAGCTTCGCCAGCCCCGCGAGCGCCTTGTACCGGGGATCCGGCACCGACAGCGTCCGCCCCCGCGCCAGATCCTTCATCGCCGCCGCCACCAGCCGGTCCGCGTCCAGCCACATCCAGCCCGGCACATTGCCGGTGTCCATCCCGGCCCGCTCGTGGAACTCGGTCCGCACGAACCCCGGGCAGAGCGCCATCAGCCGCACCCCCGAACCGGCCAGGTCCCGCGCCGCACCCTGGGTGAACTGCACGACCCAGGCCTTGCTCGCGCCGTACGTCCCGCGCGGTACGAACGCCGCCATCGAGGCCACGTTCACCACCCCGCCGCGCCCCCGCTCCCGCATCCCGGACACCGCCGCGGACGTCAGCCGGAGCACCGCCTCGCAGTGCACCTTGAGCATCGTCAGCTCGTCCGCCATGGAGACCTCGAGGAACGTCCCCTTGTTGCCGAAGCCGGCGTTGTTGACCAGCAGGTCCACCGGATGCCTGCGTTCGGCCAGCCGGGCCTCGACCGCCGCGATCCCGGCCTCCGTCGCGAGGTCCGCGACCAGGACGTCGGCCTCGATTCCGTGCCGGTCGTGGAGTTCGGTGGCCTGTTCGGCGAGCCGCCCGGCGTCCCGGGCGACCAGCACCAGGTTGTGCCCGTCGGCGGCGAGCCGCCGGGCGAAGGCCGCCCCGATACCCGCCGTGGCTCCTGTGATCAGTGCAGTCGTCATGCGCGAACGCTAGCGGCCGTCCTCCCGCCAGGCCATGCCCGGTGGCCCGCAGCGGATGCAGCCCCTCCGCCGGCGGCCCGCCCCCGCCCCACGCCCCCGCCCCACGACCCCACCGCAGTCCCGCCCCACGCCCCCGCCACAGGCCCCGCCCCCGCCCCCAAAGCCTCCCTTATGGTTGAGGGCATGATCGAGGCCCGCCATCTGAGAGTGCTCCGCGCCGTCGCGGCCACCGGCTCGTTCTCGGCCGCCGCCCGTGAGCTCGGCTGCACCCAGCCCGCCGTCAGCCAGCAGATGAAGGCCCTCGAACAGTCCGTCGGCACCCCGCTGCTGGTCCGCGCCGGCCGCGAGATGCGCCTCACCGAGGCCGGGGAGGCCCTGGTGCGGCACGCCGCCGGCATCCTCGCCGGGCTCGCCGCCGCGGAGGAGGAGGTCGCCGCGATCGCGGGGCTGCGCGCCGGACGGGTCCGGCTCGTCTCGTTCCCCAGCGGCAGTTCCACGCTCGTACCGACGGCGCTCGCCGAGATGCGCGCGGACCACCCCGCCACCCGGATCTCCCTGGTCGAGGCCGAGCCGCCGCGCTCGGTGGAGCTGCTGCGGGCCGGTGACTGCGAGATCGCACTGGCCTTCCGCTATCCGGAAGTGCGGGGCCGCTGTCCGGAAGTGCGGGGCGCCGACCCGGCCGCCGTCGCGGAGTGGGATGACCTGGTCGTCCGGCCGCTGCTCACGGACCGGCTGGTGGGGGTGGTGCCCGAGGGGCACCGGCTCGCCGCCGCGGAGCGGGCCGGCATCACGGAACTGGCCGACGAGCCCTGGATCGCGGGGTGCCCGCGCTGCCGCCGGCATCTGGTCGAGGTGTGCGAGGAGGCGGGCTTCTCGCCGCGGATCGACTACGCCACGGACGACTACCCGGCGGTGATCGGGCTGGTCGGGGCGGGGCTCGGGGTGGCGCTGCTGCCCGAGCTGGCCCTGGCGGGCCCGTCCGTCGGCGGTGGCTGGGGGGCCGCGCCGGCCAAGGGCGTCGCGACGGTGCGTGTGGAACCGGCCGTGCAGCGCGAAGTCGTGGCGCTCACGCTTCCCGATCTGGCCCGGGTTCCGGCGGTCGGGGCCATGCTCGACCGGCTGGCCCGCGCCGCGCTGCGCTGATCCGGTCGGCAGAATCCCCGGTCGGCGGCGTGCGAGCCGTGATGAATCGTTTCTTCAGTTCCCGTTCCCGCTGTCCTGTCAGTTGCTCGTGGTGGCGATGACCCGGTGCCGGGCCCGCCCCATCAGCTCCTCGCGCTCGTCCTCCGTCAGCCCGCCCCAGACTCCGTAGGGCTCACGGACCGCCAGCGCGTGCGCCGCGCACTCGGCACGTACCGGGCACCGCATGCAGACCTCTTTGGCCGAGGCCTCACGCGCACTCCGGGCCGCGCCGCGCTCGCCCTCGGGGTGGAAGAACAGCGAGCTGTCGACTCCGCGACAGGCGGCCAGGAGCTGCCAGTCCCACAGGTCGGCGTTGGGACCGGGAAGGCGGGAGAAATCTGCCATTGCTTATCCCCTCGGAGGTGTTCCGGTGCGGATACAGCCCGACCGTACATCCACTGTGTAAGTAGATGTAAATATGACTCATTGCGAATCTAGCGACAGACACCGGCAGATGTGAAGAAAAGCCGCCAAATAGGGCATAGTCCATCCGGAGGGCCCGGCCGCGCGGTGTGCTCGATGCGTGTCCGCGCCCTCACGTAGAGTGTTGAGAGCAGCCGACGTAGCCCGTAACTCTTTCGGGTGACCGTCGTTGAGAGTGCGGAGGCGGTTGACGACACAAGTACTCGGGCGCACGTCCGAGGCGGTCAATCGCTCAGGTGACGATTCGTACCAGCCTGGAGGCTCAAGGTGACGCGCATCAGCTGCGGAGGGCGGCCATGACATCCGTCCTCGTCTGCGACGACTCCCCGCTTGCCCGAGAGGCGCTCCGCCGCGCGGTTGCCACCGTGCCCGGCGTCGAGCGCGTGACGACGGCCGCCAACGGCGAGGAAGTCCTCCGCCGCTGGGGTGCCGACCGCTCGGACCTGATTCTGATGGACGTACGGATGCCCGGACTCGGCGGTGTCGAGACCGTGCGGCGGCTGCTGTCCGCCGACCCCGGCGCCCGGATCATCATGCTCACCGTCGCCGAGGACCTGGACGGTGTGGCGCTGGCGGTGGCGGCCGGTGCCCGCGGGTATCTGCACAAGGACGCCTCGCGGGCCGAGCTGCGGGCGACGGTGACCCAGGCGCTCGCGGACCCGACCTGGCGGCTCGCGCCGCGCCGGCTGCGGTCCGCCGAGATGGGCGCCGCGCCCACGCTGACGGCGCGGGAGATCCAGGTGCTGGAGGGGATGAGCCACGGCCGTTCCAACGCCGAGATCGGCCGCGAGCTCTTCCTCTCCGAGGACACGGTCAAGACGCACGCCCGGCGGCTCTTCAAGAAACTCGGCGCCTCGGACCGCGCGCACGCCGTCGCGCTCGGTTTCCGCTGGGGCCTGGTCCGCTAGGCCGGTCCCGTGTCCTGTCGGGCCGGCTCCGGGGTGCCCCGTGCCGCGGGCCGGGGGAGTTCTGTGGACGCCCCCGCCCCGCCCCACGGCTGCCCACCCTCCGGACGCACGGCCGTCCGTTCCGTGCGGAGCTCCGGGGCCCGGGAGGCACCGCGTGCCCGGCCCCGGAGCCGGGCGGCCGGCGGCTCCGTGCCGGGCCGCGGGCCGTCGCCGGGGTGGCGGATGTCACCGGGACGCGGCGGCCCGGGCGTGAGATGGCGAACAGTTCCAGAGCCGGTCGGGGCGGTCCGCCGCAGGAAAAGGGCGGCCCCCGCCGGCACCGCAGCGGGCGGGGTGAGTACGTTTCGCGCGCTCTGCCGCATCCTTGAAGCATGGAGTGTCTCGGGGACGGCTCGGCCGGGGGGAGGGCGCAGGACGTGACAACCGGCGCACCTGCTCATAACGCTTCGGTGCACAACTACGGACGCGGTGCCGAGGAGCATCCCGCGTCAAGGCACCATGGACCGATGCGCGAAGACGAGAACCGGGGCTCCCCCATGGCCTCAGGCCCTGGGGGCATCGCCGCGCTCGTCCATCGCGCGGTCGAGGGTGACGAGCGCGCCACCCACGATCTGCTGGCCCATGTGCACCCGCTCGCACTGCGCTACTGCCGGACCAGGCTGTCGCGGCTTCCGGGGGACGCCCGGCACTTCGTGGACGACCTGGCCCAGGAGGTCTGCCTGGCGGTGCTCTGCGCGCTGCCCCGCTACCGGGACACCGGCCGGCCGTTCGAGGCCTTCGTCTTCGCGATCGCCGCGCACAAGGTCGCGGATCTGCAGCGGGCGGCGATGCGCGGTCCGGGCAGCACGGCCGTGCCGTCCGACGAGATGCCCGAGCAGCCGGACGACTCGCTCGGGCCGGAGGAGCGGGCGCTGCTGAGCAGCGACGCGGAGTGGGCCAAGAAGCTGCTGGCGAATCTGCCGGAGAACCAGCGCGAGCTGGTCCTGCTGCGGGTCGCCGTCGGGCTGACGGCCGAGGAGACGGGCCAGATGCTCGGGATGTCGCCGGGAGCGGTCCGGGTGGCCCAGCACCGGGCCCTGAGCAGGCTCCGGGCGCTGGCCGAGCAGTAGCCTCCGACCACCCCCCGGCGGCCGTTAGCATGGGAGTCCGCGCTGGGCAAGAGCACTGGGGAAGGTGTCATGACTGACAACGTCGACGGAACGCCCGAGAAGTTCGCGATGCTCGGGCTGACATACGACGATGTGCTGCTGCTGCCGGGCGCGTCCGAGGTGCTCCCGAACGCGGTCGACACCTCGTCCCGGGTGTCCCGCAACGTCCGGGTCAACATCCCGCTGGTCTCGGCGGCGATGGACAAGGTCACCGAGGCCCGGATGGCCATCGCCATGGCCCGCCAGGGCGGCGTCGGTGTGCTGCACCGCAACCTCTCCATCGAGGACCAGGCCAACCAGGTCGACCTGGTGAAGCGCTCGGAGTCCGGGATGGTGACCGACCCGATCACCGTCCGGCCGGACGCCACCCTGCGCGAGGCGGACGCCCTCTGCGCCAAGTTCCGGATCAGCGGTGTGCCGGTGACCGACGCCGCGGGCAAGCTCCGCGGCATCGTCACCAACCGCGACATGGCGTTCGAGATGGACCGCAGCCGTCAGGTCCGCGAGGTCATGACGCCGATGCCGCTGGTCACCGGCAAGGTCGGGATCTCCGCCGAGGACGCGGTGGAGCTGCTCCGCCGCCACAAGATCGAGAAGCTTCCGCTGGTCGACGAGGCCGGCGTGCTCAAGGGCCTGATCACGGTCAAGGACTTCGTGAAGGCCGAGAAGTACCCGAACGCCGCCAAGGACGCCGAGGGCCGGCTGATCGTCGGCGCCGCGGTGGGCGTCGGCGACGAGGCGCTGGACCGGGCGCAGGCGCTGGTCGAGGCCGGGGCCGACTTCCTGGTCGTGGACAGCGCGCACGGCCACAGCCGCGGCATCCTCGACATGATCGCCAAGGTCAGGTCCAACGTCCCGGTGGACGTCATCGGCGGCAACGTCGCGACCCGGGACGGCGCCCAGGCGCTGATCGACGCGGGCGTGGACGGCGTGAAGGTCGGCGTCGGGCCCGGCTCGATCTGCACCACGCGGGTCGTCGCGGGCATCGGCGTGCCGCAGGTCACGGCGATCCACGAGGCCGCGCGGGCGTGCAACGCGGCCGGTGTCCCGCTGATCGGCGACGGCGGCCTGCAGTTCTCCGGTGACATCGCCAAGGCCATCGCGGCCGGCGCGGACACCGTGATGCTGGGCAGCCTGCTGGCCGGGTGCGAGGAGTCGCCGGGCGAGATGGTCTTCATCAACGGCAAGCAGTTCAAGTCCTACCGCGGCATGGGCTCGCTGGGCGCGATGCAGTCCCGTGGCCAGGCCGCCTCGTACTCCAAGGACCGCTACTTCCAGGACAACGTGCTCTCCGAGGACAAGCTCGTCCCCGAGGGCATCGAGGGCCAGGTGCCCTACCGCGGCCCGCTGGGCTCGGTGGCGCACCAGCTCATCGGTGGCCTGCGGGCGTCGATGGGCTACGTGGGCTCGGCGGACGTCGCGGAGCTCAAGGAGAAGGGCCGCTTCGTCCGGATCACCGCGGCGGGTCTCAAGGAGAGCCACCCGCACGACATCCAGATGACGACCGAGGCGCCGAACTACAGCCGGCGCTGACCGGAGCGCACTGCGGAGCCCGCGGGCAGAGGCCCGCGGGCTCCGGCATGCGCGTCGGGGATACTGGAACGGCAGAACCTTGAGGGAAGGGCCACACACGTGACTGAGATCGAGATCGGGCGCGGCAAGCGCGGCCGCCGGGCGTACGCGTTCGACGACATCGCCGTCGTCCCCAGCCGGCGCACCCGGGACCCGAAGGAGGTCTCGATCGCCTGGCAGATCGACGCCTACCGGTTCGAGCTGCCGTTCCTGGCCGCTCCGATGGACTCGGTCGTCTCGCCGCAGACCGCGATCCGCATCGGTGAGCTGGGCGGGCTGGGCGTGCTCAACCTCGAGGGGCTGTGGACCCGGTACGAGGACCCGGAGCCGCTGCTCGCCGAGATCGCCGAGCTGGACGAGCGGACCGCGACCCGCCGGCTCCAGGAGATCTACGCGGAGCCGATCAAGGAGGAGCTGATCGGGCAGCGCATCAAGGAGGTGCGCGACTCCGGTGTCGTCACCGCCGCCGCGCTCTCCCCGCAGCGCACCGCGCAGTTCTCCAAGGCCGTGGTGGACGCCGGGGTCGACATCTTCGTGATCCGCGGCACCACGGTCTCCGCGGAGCACGTCTCCGGCGCCGCCGAGCCGCTGAACCTGAAGCAGTTCATCTACGAGCTGGACGTGCCGGTGATCGTCGGCGGCTGCGCCACGTACACCGCGGCCCTGCACCTGATGCGGACCGGCGCGGCCGGTGTCCTCGTCGGCTTCGGCGGCGGCGCCGCCCACACCACGCGGAACACGCTGGGCATCCAGGTGCCGATGGCGACCGCGGTGGCCGACGTGGCCGCGGCGCGGCGGGACTACATGGACGAGTCCGGCGGCCGCTACGTGCACGTGATCGCCGACGGCGGCGTGGGCTGGAGCGGTGACCTGCCGAAGGCCATCGCGTGCGGCGCGGACGCGGTGATGATGGGTTCGCCGCTGGCCCGGGCGACCGACGCCCCCGGCCGCGGCCACCACTGGGGCATGGAGGCGGTGCACGAGGACGTGCCGCGGGGCAAGCGGATGAACCTCGGCGCGGTGGGCACCACCGAGGAGGTCCTGCTCGGTCCCTCGCACACCCCGGACGGCTCGATGAACTTCTTCGGCGCGCTGCGCCGGGCGATGGCCACGACCGGCTACTCGGAGCTCAAGGAGTTCCAGCGGGTCGAGGTGACGGTCGCACCGTCCCAGCACGACAACCGCTGAGCCGTCCACAACCGCTGAGCCGTACGGCGGGCGTTGAGCCGTACGGCAACCGCTGAGCTGTGCGGCGGGCGTTGAGCCGTACGGCAACCGCTGAGCTGTGCGGCGGGCGCTGAGCCGCCGGAGCGTCGGGCCGTGCCACCGGCCGTTGACCTGCGCGGCGGGCGCCGGGCCGTCCCGGCGCTCCGTACGGGACGCGTCCGAAAGCAGGGTGCGGGACGGGATGCCCGTCGGGTGATGTGCCGGAGCCCCCGGCCGCGATGCGATGCGGCCGGGGGCTCTCGTCCGTCCCGGGGGCTTGCCGTCCGCCCCGGTCAGGCGCCGAGCTTCTTCGCGGTGCTGAAGCCGGCGAAGCCCGCGAGCGCGAAGAAGAGCGCGTCGATGGGCTCCAGGCTCTTCTTCCAGGCCTGGGAGAGCAGGTCGAGGTGCTGGGTGAGCACGTCGACGACCGAGCCCTGGCCGATGTCGGAGATCACCAGGGCGAAGCCGAACAGCTGCCCGCAGTAGACGCCGACCAGGCCGAGCACCGCGCCCACGACGGGCAGCACCGGATGCCGTCCGCCGACCTTGCCCAGGACGGCGCCGACGAGGGCACCGACACCGACCGCGAGGTAGCCGATCTGGGTGCCGTCGAAGGCCTTGAAGATCCCGCCGTAGACGCCCGCGCCGATGAGCATGGCGGCCGCACCCGCGACGATCGCCAGGCCGGGGGTGCCCCGGCGCGCGGCCGGGGCCGGGGGCGGGAAGCCGCCGGGCATGCCGAAGGGCTGCTGCGGGGGCGGGTACCCGCCGGGCTGCGCCGGGCCGTACGGCTGTCCGGGCTGCTGCTGAGGCTGGTTCATCGTTCCCCCGTGAAGGTCCCTGTGGCACCGCTTCCGGAATCCGGGCAGAAATCGGACTGGCGTGCGGTTGCGTGGATTTCGGCCAGAACAGTAACAGGTGCTGACGGTCCGGCAAGGGGATTCCACGGTCCGTGACCGGGCCGGCGCCGCGGGACCGGCGGTAGCGCCGGTTCCGGGTGCCGTCAGGGCCGGCCGGGGGACGACCGGTGTTCCGCCACGCGCCGGGCGACCAGGAAGCCCTCCAGGGCGGCGACGGTGTAGAAGGCGATGTCGTTCCTGCTCAGGATCTCGTGCCGCCAGTAGGCGAGGGCCGGTCCGGCGTGCCCGGTCAGCGGATCGACGGCGGAGTACTCCGGCTCGACCGTGCCCACCTGCAGGGCCGCCGCCAGCAGTTGGGCGGCCGCGACCCCGGCCGTGGCCAGCGGGATGCCGCAGAGCGAAGCAGGCAGGGAGCGTCCGCCCGCGGTGCCGAGCGCCACGCCCACGAGCAGGCCGATCGCCAGGGCCCAGTAGCCGAGTTCGTGCCCGGTCCGGCCGAAGGAGCCCTGGGCGAAGCCCAGGACCAGGGCGGCGACCACCGCGGTCGCGGCGCCCATGGCCACCCCGGGGCCGGTGCGCCCGTCGAACGGCCCGCCGCCCGGGGCGCCGTGAGTGCTCAGGCTGCCGCGTGCAGCCGGGTGTCCGCCGGTCTCCGGGGCGCTGCTCCCGGGACTTCCGGACCGCTGCCGGACCGTCACCCCGACGTGCGCCGTCTTCTCGCGTCGCGCGGCATCGCTCACGGAGCGGCTGCGCGGCACCCGAAAGGGCGGCCGCCGGTGAGGTGTCCCTCGGTGGTGTCGTGGATTTCGCCCATCGTCAACTCTCCTGACCCGGCTCGGTGCGAGGCTACTGTCGAAACACGCCCTGGCAGCTGATTCCGGCCGCGGGCCGCGGGAATCACAGCCGGTGGGCCGCGCCCGCGGGTGTCGCGCCCCGGGTGTCCAGCAGCAGTTGGGCCTTGACCGCCAGCCCCTGGAGGTCGTACGTGCGGTGGTGCTGGAGCAGCAGCGTCAGATCGGCCTCGGCCGCGGCCTCGTACAGCGCGTCGGCCCGCGGCACCGGGCGGCCCGTCACCTGCCACTGCGGGACGTACGGGTCGTGATAGCTGAGCTGGGCGCCCATCTCCATCAGCCGGGAGCCGATCTCCCGGGCGGGCGAGCCCTCCTGGTCGCCTACGTCGGGCTTGTAGGTCACGCCGAGCAGCAGCACCCGGGCGCCGCGCGCCGACTTGCCGTGCTCGTTGAGCAGGGTCGCGCAGCGCTGGATCACATAGCGCGGCATCCGGCCGTTGACCTCCTGCGCCAGCTCCACCATCCGCAGCGGGTAGCCGAAGCTGCGGCCCCGGTACGACAGGTAGTTGGGGTCGATCGGGACGCCGTGGCCGCCGACCCCCGGCCCGGGGCGGAAGGCCTGGAAGCCGTACGGCTTGGTCTCGGCGCAGCGGACCACGTCCCACAGGTCCACCCCGATGTCGTGGCAGAAGACCGCCATCTCGTTCGCCAGGGCGATGTTGACGTGCCGGTAGTTGGTCTCCAGGAGCTTGACCGTCTCGGCCTCGCGGGGGCCGCGCGCCCGGACGACGCGGTCGGTGAACCGGCCGTAGCTCGCCGCCGCGGCCTCGGTGCACGCGGGCGTGAGGCCGCCGATGACCTTGGGCACTCCGGCGTGGCCGTGGACGCGGTTGCCCGGGTCGAGACGGCTGGGGGAGTACGCGAGGTGGAAGTCCCGCCCGGCGCGCAGACCGGAGCCCTCCTCCAGGATCGGCCGGAGGAATTCCTCGGTGGTGCCCGGGTAGGCGGTGGACTCCAGCACCACGGTCGCGTGCGGACGCAGCCGCGCGGCCAGCGTGCGGGCGGCCTCGGCCAGCGCGGACAGGTCCAGTGCCCGGTCCTCGCCGAGCGGGGTCGGCACGCAGATCGCGGCCGTGCGGACGCGGCCCAGCTCCGCCGGGTCGGTGGTGGCCCGGAAGCCGCCGGAGAGCATCCGGCGCAGTTCGGCGGCGGTGAGCGAACCGTCCACCGGGGGGCGGCCCGCCCGCAGCTCGGCGACGGTGCGGACGTCGGTGTCGTAGCCGATGGTGGGAATACCCGCGGCGGTGGCGGCCTGGGCGAGGGGGAGACCGAGATGACCGAGTCCGATGACGGCGAGGTCTGCGGGCATGGCTGCGGGCCGTCCTTCCCGAGACGAGGCTCCGTGGCTGGTTGTGCCTGATGCGCTGTATGTAAGGCTAAGCACACATATGACTGATATTGAGGATTGGCTGATGGTGGAGACCCCGGTGTTGCCGCCACGGGCGCAGGATGGCCCGGGGTGCGCAGGCACCGGGAACCGGTCGGCGACGGCAGCGGCGACCCGGATCAGGACGGGAGGCAGCGGTGAGGACAGCGACACTGGGACCGGCCGAGCGCAGTGAGGCACTCGCCCGGATGGCGGAGCGGGAGCTGGACATTCTCGTGGTCGGCGCGGGTGTGGTCGGCGCGGGCACCGCGCTGGACGCGGCGACCCGCGGACTGGCGACCGGGCTGGTCGAGGCGCGGGACTGGGCGGCCGGCACCTCCAGCCGGTCGAGCAAGCTCATCCACGGCGGGCTGCGCTATCTGGAGATGCTCGACTTCGCCCTGGTCCGGGAGGCGCTGAAGGAGCGCGGGCTGCTGCTGGAGCGGCTGGCGCCGCACCTGGTGAAGCCGGTGCCGTTCCTGTATCCGCTGGCCCACCGGGCGTGGGAGCGCGTCTACGCCGGCTCGGGCGTCGCCCTCTACGACGCCATGTCGCTCTCCTCCGGCCACGGCCGCGGCCTGCCCACGCACCGGCACCTGACCCGCACGCACGCGCTGCGGGTGGCGCCCTGCCTGAAGAAGGACGCCCTCGTCGGCGCCCTCCAGTACTACGACGCCCAGATGGACGACGCGCGCTATGTGGCGACGCTGGTGCGCACCGCCTCCGCCTACGGCGCCGAGGTGGCCAACCGGGCCCGGGTCATCGGCTTCCTGCGCGAGGGCGAGCGGGTGGTCGGGGCGCGGGTGCGGGACGTCGAGGGCGGCGGCGAGTACGAGGTCCGGGCCAAGCAGGTGGTGAACGCCACCGGGGTCTGGACGGACGAGACCCAGCGGCTGATCGGCGAACGGGGGATGTTCCACGTCCGGGCGAGCAAGGGCATCCATCTGGTGGTGCCGAAGGACCGGATCCACTCCACGTCCGGGCTGATCCTGCGCACCGAGAAGAGCGTGCTCTTCGTGATCCCGTGGGGTCGGCACTGGATCATCGGCACCACGGACACCGACTGGGACCTGGACAAGGCCCACCCGGCCGCCTCCAGTGCCGACATCGACTATCTGCTGGAGCACGTCAACTCGGTGCTGGCGGTCCCGCTGACCCGGGACGACGTCGAGGGCGTCTACGCCGGGCTGCGCCCGCTGCTGGCCGGTGAGTCGGAGGCCACCAGCAAGCTGTCCCGGGAGCACACGGTGGCCCACCCGGCGCCGGGCCTCGTCGTCGTCGCGGGCGGTAAGTACACGACGTACCGGGTGATGGCCAAGGATGCCGTGGACGAGGCGGTGCACGGTCTGGACCAGCGGGTCGCGGACTGTGTCACCGAGGACGTCCCGCTGGTCGGCGCGGAGGGCTACCGGGCGCTGTGGAACGCCCGGGCGCGGATCGCGGCGGGCTCCGGGCTGCACGTGGCGCGCATCGAGCACCTGCTGAACCGTTACGGCTCGCTGACCGAGGAGGTGCTGGAGCTCGTCCGGCGGGACCCGGCCCTGGGCGAGCCGCTCGCCGCGGCCGACGACTATCTGCGCGCCGAGATCGTCTACGCCGCCTCGCACGAGGGCGCCCGGCACCTGGACGACGTGCTGACCCGCAGGACCCGGATCTCCATCGAGACCTTCGACCGGGGCGCCCGCAGTGCCCGGGAGGCGGCGGAGCTGATGGCGCCGGTGCTCGGCTGGGACGGGAACCAGGTCGAGAAGGAGGTCGAGCACTACGAGAAGCGGGTGGAGGCGGAGCGGGAGTCGCAGCGTCAGCCGGACGACCAGACGGCCGACGCCGCCCGGCTCGGGGCGCGGGACATCGTTCCGCTCTGAACCGGCGGGCGGCGGGGGCCGGTCCGGGGCCCGTGGCGCCCGGGCCGGCGCGCCCCGGGGCCCGGACGGGCGGAGCGGCGGCTCCCGGAGAGCCGGACGGGGGGACGGCCTGCGCGGCGGCACCGCCCGGGACCGTTTCCCGCGCCGGCTGCGCTCCTCGGCAGCGCCGGTCCTCACGACGGGCGGGTTCCGGGACCGTCCGGGCCGTTCAGCCGGGGCCGTCCGGGCCGTTCAGCCGGGGCCGTCCGGGCCGTTCAGTAGCCGTCCTCGTTCAGGACGGTGACGCCGGCGGTGAAGTACTCCCAGACCTCCCCGCTGCGGCTGCCCGGGTCGAGGGTGTCCGGTGCTAGCGCGTCCAGCTCCGCGAAGAAGTCCTCCGCCGCGTCCTCACCGGGGCGCGGATGCCAGCAGGCCTCCATGTAGCGGCGCACACCTTCCAGCACGCGGGTGAAGTGGTCCAGGTCGGGGGAGAGCCGGACGCACTCGCCCTCGGTGACGATGTGGACGCCGCCCTCGTGGCGGTGCAGATACAGCTCGCCGTGCTCGCTGGAGCCGAGGAGCAGCAGATCGGCGGCCTCGACGCCGGCCGGCAGCGCCACCCCGGTCAGCTCCGCATCACTCGGCGGCGTCATCCTCGCCGCCGGGAAGGGCTCGAAGGTCGTCCAGGCGCACGCCCACCACGACGGCAGCCCGACATCGCGCAAATGCGCCCGGCTGCCGGGGTGTTCCAGGGCGTCCGGCAGCTCGTGGCCAGGCGTGCGGACGACGTCGACGGGGGCGAACGCCGCGTCGACACGGTCGGCGGTGAGCGGGCCGGCGGGGGCGGGGCGGGACGGCACGCGCCCCGGCGTGCCCGCCAGCGCGGAGGTGTGGTCGAGGCCGCCCCGCGGCCAGTCGCGCAGCACGTCCGGGTCGGTGTCCAGGAGCGCGAGGCCGCAGGTGTCCGCGACCAGATACCGGGTGCGGCCGTCCGGGGCGACGAGCGGCGTGGCGTGCGCCCAGCTCTCGGGCGCGTACAGGGCCGAGTCCTTCAGCCCGGGAACCGCGTCGTGGCGGGAGGGCAGGGGAGCGGTGGCCTCCTCCGGCGGGGCCGGTACCGGCGAACCGGTCTCCAGGTCGAGCCAGGTGTCCTCCCAGGCCGCCTTCACGCGCAGCAGCTCACGGCCGTTGTGGTGCTGCAGTCCGAGGGCCTCCGGGTAGGTCAGGTTCGGGTGGGCGGAGTAGGTCCGCACCGGGCGCCACCACGCCCATACCGTTCGCCAGGGCATCCCCGGTTCGGCTGCCGCGATCCGCTCGGCGTATGCCTCGTGACCGAGCATCGTCGCGGCGAAGTGGAGCCAGGCCGCGAATTCGGCGCGCGGTACCTCCGCGCTGCCGAATACCGCCTCGGCCTGCCGGAACACCTCGCCCCCCGGGTGGTGTCCGGGCGGTCGGCGCTCGATGTGCTCCCGTACCGCTGCCCGCCCGGCGGCCAGGAGCCGCTCGGGGGCGTCCGCCCATGCGTCCGTCTCGCTGATCATGGCTTCATCCTGGCAGCGAGGTGCGACACGCCGGCGGGCCGGGCGGGCGAGACGGTGCGCCGCGCCGGGCCGCGCTCCGGCGCGCGGCGGCTCAGGAGCGCGGCGCCGGGCTCCTGTGGCAGAACTCCGCCGCGAGGAGCCGGGGTTCCGCCTGCCGGTCGCGGATCACGTCGCTGTTGACGCGGTAGCCGAACACCCGGCGGCCGTCCGCGGTGCCGACGACCAGGACGTAGGAGCCGTTGATGACGCCGTTGTGCCCCCAGAGCGTCCGCCCGCAGGGCAGCCGCACCGGGAACAGGCCCAGCCCGTACTCCCCGTGGGTCCCCGAGGTGTCCCGCATCCGCTCCAGCTGAGCCGCGGGCAGCAGCCGGCCGCTCAGCAGCGCCTGGAGGAAGCGGCCCAGGTCGTCAAGGGTGGAGACCATCTCCCCGGCGGCCCCGGCGCTGGAGGGGTCCAGCGCGGTGACGTCCACGCGCGCCCGGCGCTGGCCGCCGGGGCCGGACGGCCTGGTGGAGTACCCCCGGCCGTGCGGCGCGGGCAGGCCTTCCCGGGTGCCCGGGAAGGAGGTGCCGGACAGCCGCAGCGGACGGAGGATCCGGCGCCGGATCTCCACCGGGTACGGGTGGCCGGTGACCTGTCGGACGATCAGGCCCAGCAGGATGTAGTCGGTGTTCGAGTAGCGGTAGCCGGTGCCCGGCCGGAACCGGGGCGGATGGCGCAGCGCCACCCGGATCAGCTGCCGGGGCGTGCGGGAGCCCGCCCGGTGCACGGGGAGCCCCCTGCCGAAGGACTGTTCCCGCAGCTCGCGGTCGCCGGTGTAGTCGAAGAGTCCGCTGGTGTGGTCGAGGAGTTGGCGGACCGTGATCCGGCGGCCGTCGTTGCCGTTGCCCCGCACCAGGCCCGGCAGGTGCCGCTCCACGGTGTCGTCGAGGCGCAGCCGGTGCTCCGCGACGAGTTGCAGCGTCACCGTGGCCACGAAGGTCTTGGTGACGCTCCCGGCCCGGAACCGGTCCTCGGGCCGGATCCGCCGCTTGCTGCGCACATCGGCCACCCCGGCCGTGCCGAACCAGGTGCGGTGCCCGTCCCTCGCCAGGGCCGCCGCGCCCGGTGCGTCACCCTCGGTCACCAGCCCCCGGACGGCGGCGGACACGCCCGGCCGCGCGGGGGCGGCGGCGGGGCGCTCCTGCGGGGCGCAGCCGCCCGCCAGCAGCGCGGCCAGCACGGCCGCCACCACGGAGGTGCGGGCGGTGCGCTGGGCCATGCCGGGCCTTTCGTCGGGTGGGTCCATCATGACCCGCTCCTCCCGGTGGGACGGCGCCAGGGTGCCCGCCCAGGCGGACCCGGGCCTTCCCCACGCCCGCGCATGAGGGAGAATGAGGGCTCTGCCGGGGGCGGGCCGCCCGAGTTGGAACCGGAAGCGCCGACAGGCCGCCATGGACAACAGCCAACTCGGCGCCATCGTGGATTGATTGCAGCGCTGAGGGGATTCATGTCGAAGGCGGAGCAGACGCAGGGAACCACAGGACGGCTCCTCGCCGGGCGCTACCGGCTCGGAGAGGTCCTCGGCCGCGGTGGCATGGGTACGGTCTGGCGCGCCCACGACGAGACCCTCGGCCGGACGGTCGCCGTCAAGGAGCTGCGGTTCTCGACCAATGTGGACGAGGACGAGAAGAAGCGGCTCATCACCCGGACGCTGCGTGAGGCGAAGGCCATTGCCCGGATCCGGAGCACCGGCGCGGTCACCGTCTACGACGTCGTCAACGAGGACGACCGGCCCTGGATCGTCATGGAGCTCATCGAGGGCTGCTCCCTCGCGGACGCCGTCCGGGACACCGGCGGCCTCACCCCGCAGCGCAGCGCCGAGGTCGGACTCGCCGTCCTCGACGTGCTGCGCGCGGCGCACCGCGAGGGCATCCTGCACCGCGACGTGAAGCCCTCCAACGTGCTCATCGCGGACGACGGCCGGGTCGTGCTCACCGACTTCGGCATCGCGCAGGTCGAGGGCGACCCCTCGGTGACCTCCACCGGCATGCTCGTCGGCGCCCCCTCGTACATCGCCCCGGAGCGCGCCCGCGGCCACAAGCCCGGCCCGCCGGCGGACCTCTGGTCGCTGGGCGGCCTGCTGTACGCCTGCGTGGAGGGCGTGCCCCCGTACGACAAGGGCTCGGCGCTGGCGACGCTGACCGCGGTGATGACCGAGCCGCTGGACCCGCCGAAGAACGCAGGCCCGCTGGAGGAGGTCATCTACGGCCTGCTGGCCAAGGACCCGGCGCAGCGGCTGGACGACGCGGGTGCGCGGGCCCTGCTGGAGGACGCGCTGAGCGCCCCGGAGGACCAGGGGCCGCAGGCCCCCGAGCCGACCCGCACGATGATGCTGCCGACGCCTCCGGTGGAGGAGGAGAAGGCGGCTCCGAAGCCGCAGAAGAAGGCCGCCCCGAAGACGCAGAACAAGGCCCGGACCACGGCGGAGCCGCGGCCGGAGCCGCAGCCGAGGACCAAGCCGCCGGCCCGCGCCGAGGCGGAGGAGCGGATGCGCGGCGCGCTGCAGGCGGTGCGCGGCGCCGCCGTCGCGGCCAAGGAGAAGTCGGCGTCCGTGGCGAAGTCGGCGGCGGCCGCCAAGTCCGCCGCCGCGGCCCGGGCGGCCGGAGCGAAGTCGTCCGCCGGCGCGCGCGGTTCGTCCCCGGCGGGCCCGGTCGGCAACGGCGGGCGGCGGACCACCGGGGTCTCCCTCACCGATGTGGTGCCCCGCCGCACGCTGGTGATCGTTGCCGTGGTCATCGCCCTCGCGGTGATCGGCCTGGTGCTGGCCTTCACGCTGAACGGCGACGACGGCAGCGTCGCCGAGGGGCCGCGGAACGGCGGGGCCACCGCCACCGGGGAGCAGACCCGGGCGGAAGGCACCGGCAAGGGAGCCGGCCAGGACGGCGAGCGGGACGAGGACGCGGGCCGGCCCACCGAGAAGCCGCAGGGCGGCACCGGGAAGGACGAGTCCCCCGAGGACGGGAAGCGCCCGCCGAAGGACGGCAAGAAGGACGGCGACGGCGGGAAGGGCGAGCCGAAGGGCTTCGCCACGGTGTCCAGCAGCCGCTTCCACTTCTCCATGAAGATGCCGGAGAAGTGGAAGCTCACCCGGGTCGCGGGCCAGAACTCGGGCGGCATCTTCAGCGCGTCCGGCGGCTTCCCCCGGGTGCAGGTCGACTTCAGCTCCTCGCCGGGGACGGACGCGGCGGGGGCGTGGCGGAGCCTGGAGCCCGCGGTGCGCAGCAACTCGTCCGGCTACCGCTCGCTGGGCATCCGGAGCGTCGACTACCGGAACTACCCGACCGTCGCCGACTGGTCCTTCGAGCGCACCCAGAACGGCCGTCAGGTGCGGGTGCTGAACCGGGGCTTCAAGGTGGACGGCGACCACGGCTACTCGATCATGATTTCCTGCGGCAAGGACGCCTGGAAGGGCAAGGAGTGCTCCACGATCCGGGACATGGCCTTCAAGACCTTCCAGCCCAAGGACTGAGGCTTCGGGGGCGGGGGGCGGTACTGAGTCCGGGGCCGGGGCCGATACCCGGGCCGATCCCCGGGCCGAGTCCGGGGTCGGGGCCGGTGCCGTCCCGGTCCTAGGGGCCGGCGGGACGGCCGGAGTTGTCCGCGGACGCGAGGACTGCCTCCCCGTCGCGGACGTCCCCGCGCCGACCGTCCGGGGCCGGACCGGCCTGCGGTGAACGGCCGCCCGGACGCCGCAGGTTGTGCCGTCCGCTCGGCAGGGTCCGGCTCCGGCACGTATCGTGAGTCCCCGCGGACCGTACGCAGCCGTAACGCGCCGGAAGTCGACTGGAATTGACGGTTCGTACGGCCGGTGGGTCCGGCTGGGTGAGGTGTGGATCGCGCGCTCCGGGGAGGCGTCGTGGAGGACTACGCGGGTCGGGTGCTCGCCGGCCGCTACCGGCTGCCCCGGCCGCCCTCCGACGTCTACGACCTGGTGGAGACCCGCGCCTTCGACACCTTCAGCGGCCAGGAGGTGCTGGTCCGGCAGATACCCCTGCCGGAGGTGGTGGAGGCCGAGGTCGTCGGCGCGGACGGCCACTACGGCGCCCCCGCGCCCGGGCGTCCGGGCCGGCGTCCCGACGACCCGGCGGTGCGGCGCGCCATCGACGCCGCCGCGGCGGCCGCCGCGATACCCGACCACCCTCGGCTCGACCAGGTCTTCGACGTCTTCGCCGACGACGGCAGTCTCTGGGTCGTCAGCGAACTGGTGGCCGCCCGCCCGCTGGCCGCCCTTCTCGCCGAGAAGCCGATGTCCCCGCACCGCGCGGCCGAGGTCGCCGCCGATGTGCTGACGGCCCTCCGCGCGCTCCACGCCCACGGCTGGATCCACCGCAACATCACCGCGCGCACCGTCCTGGTCTGCGACGACGGGCGGGCCGTGCTCACCGGCCTCGCGGCCGGCGCCGCGGAGGAGGCGCTGTGCGGCTACGACCCGGTGCCGCGGGCGTATGACGACGGCCCCGCGGTGTCCGGCGGCCCCGGTGCGCCGCCGGAGCCGGCGGGGCGGGAGCACCCGGCGGAGGAGAGCGAGGGCCGGGCGGTGGGGAGCGCGGGCCCGGACGACGCGGACCCCGGCACCGGCCCGGACGCCGACGAACCCGGCGCCGGCCTGGGCCCCGAGGCGCACGTGCCCTGGCCCGGCCCTGCCGCGTCCCATGGCGGACCGGACGACCGGGCCGCTCGTGACGCCCGTGACGCTCGTGACGACTGTGCCGCCCGCGACGACCGGGCCGCTCGTGCGGAGGCGATCGCCGCCTACCGGGCGGGTGCCCGGGCTGCGGCCCGTTCGGACCTCCGGCCCGGGACGGAGGCCGCCCCCGGGCTGCCCGCCCCGCGCCGTAGTACCGACGCCGGCCCGCGCGCCGAGGTCACCCCTTGGGCCGCGCCCGCGCCCGGCGACGCCCCGCCGGCGCTGCCCGCCACCCGCGGTGACCTGCCCGCGAGCCCGCTCGAACGCCACCGGGACGGCGACCGGCCTCGGGGCGAAGACCGGCCCTGGGACGACAACCGGTCATGGGGCGGCGATCGGCCCTGGGGCGAAGACGGGCCCTGGGGTGTGCCCGCCGCCCGCCGGGCCGAGCACTCGGAGCACTCCGAGAGCTCCGGACACGCCGGTCTCTCCGGGCATGCCGGCCTCTCCGGGCACTCCGCGCGCGGGCACGGGTACGGACACGCCGCCGGACGTCCGGACGGAGAGCCGCTTCGCGGCGGGTCCCACGGCCGGGCCGACGCCCCGGCCGCCGTCGTCCACCGCGGCCCCGAGACACCGCTGGCCGCCGAACGGGCCCGGCAGGCGCGCATCCTCGTGGTCGGCGCCGTCACCGAGCGCTGGGCTCCCGAGCAGGCCGGTCCGGTCCACGGCAACTGGCAGCTCGCGCCGCCCGTCGGCCCCGCCACCGACCTCTGGGCCCTCGGCGCCCTCCTCTTCCGCGCCGTCCAGGGGCATGCCCCCTTCCCCGAGGAGAGCGCGGCAGAGCTGGTGCAGATGGTGTGCGCCGAGCCGCCCGCCTACGCGGAGGAGTGCGGTGCGCTGCGCCCCGTCGTCGAGTCGCTGCTGCGCCAGGATCCCCTGGAGCGCCCGGACTTCGAGGAGCTGCGTGGCTGGCTCCGCTCGTTGATCCGGTCGGCGCCGGAACCCGACCTCGGCAGCCGTACGGTGACCGTCCCCTCGCTCGGCACCGGCGAGCCTGCCGATCCCCGCCGGCTGCCGGTGCTGCGCCGCCGGGGCGAAGTGGTGCGCAAGCGGCGCGCCACCGACCCGGCCGTGGCGCACGGTCGGCACAAGCGGGGCCGGGAGAAGGCCCGGAGAGGTCCGCGCGCCCTCGGTCTGACGCTGCTGGCGCTGATCCTGCTCGCCCTGGCCGGGGCCGTGGCGTACGCGGTGCTGTTCATGCCGGGGGCCACCGAGGACCGGGGCGCCGCCCGTACGGGGACGGCCGGTTCGGTGAGCCCGGCCCCCGACCCGGCGGGTGAGGGCGGCCCGGCGGACGGGGACGACCGAGGGAGCGGGGGCGCCGGTGGCACGGCGGACTCGTCGTCCCGGGAGACGCTGTCCACCGAGTCCGCCGACCTTCCCGAGGGCTTCGCGGTCCGCAAGGACCCCGCCGGCTTCCGGCTGGCCGTCCCCCGGGACTGGGAGCGCCGCGGCGAGAACTCCCGCGGCCAGGTGCGCTATCTCGGCGGCGACTGCGAGCTGATCGTGGTGCCCGGCCGGGACCGGGTCGCCCGCTTCGGTGGCGACCCCATGGCCTACCAGCAGGACCGGGAGCAGGAGCTGGCGTCGTTCCGGGCGTCCCAGTGGGCCTCGGCCTCCGGGCTCCGCCGGATCGACGTCGGGACCACGGCGATGGCCGAGGGCACCTTCCGGTGGAAGGACAGCAGCGGCCGCCAGGTCTACGGCCGCAACCTGGCGATGATCCTTCAGGGCCGCTACCACCTCGTCCTGGTCCTCGGCCCGGACGACCGGCGCGAGGACGTCGACCGCTTCTTCCGGCACGCGAGCGTGACGTACCGGGTGACGGGCTGAGGCTGACGGGCTCACCGGCCCCTCGGCGGACGGACCCCTTTCCGCCGGAACCGTCTCCACTGGAAGCCGTCCCCGCCGGAACCGTCTCCACCGGAAACCGTCTCCGCCGGAAGCTTCGCTGCCGGAGCCGTGCCGGAACCTTGGCTGCCGGAACCTTGGCTGCCGTAACCGCCGCTTCGGGCCGCGCACTCCGGGCTCGCGCCCGTCGGCCCGCGCCCGCGCACTCCGTAGCCCGAGCTCCGCAGCACGCGCGCCCGCCGCGCTCCGCCTCGCCCCGGACGAACCCCGTGTCAAGCCGACGAGCCGGGCAACACGCCGCACATCCAGGGAAGTCCACCCCGATGGCCCTGTCCCGGCGGGGACACCGGTGGGGCAGGATGGGCCTCATGGTGAGCTACGGCGGTGGCGAGAGCGGACGGCTGCTCGCCGGTCGGTACCGGCTGGGCGCACGGCTGGGGCGCGGCGGAATGGGCGTCGTGTGGCGGGCCACCGACCAACTCCTGGGCCGCCAGGTCGCCGTGAAGGAGTTATACCGGGACGACGGGCTGCCGGAATCGGAGGCCCGGCTGCGGCGGGAGCGGACCCTGCGCGAGGCGCGGACCGTGGCGCAGCTGCAGCACCCCCATGTCATCGTCGTCCACGACGTGGTCGAGCAGGACGAACGGCCGTGGATCGTCATGGAGTTGGTCGACGGCCGTTCGCTGAGCGACCAGCTCGCCGCCGACGGGCCGGTGCCGCCCCGTGAAGCGGCGCGGATCGCGCTCGCCCTGCTGGGCGCCCTGCGCGCGGCCCACGCCCACGGCGTCCTGCACCGGGACGTCAAGCCGGCCAACGTCCTGATGGAGACGGGCAGCGGGCGCGTGGTGCTCACCGACTTCGGCATCGCCCAGGTGAGCGGGGGCACGACCATCACCGAGACGGGCTCGTTCGTCGGCTCGCCCGAGTACACCGCGCCGGAGCGGATGTCCGGCAACCGGACCGGCCCGGAGTCGGACCTCTGGTCGCTCGGGGTGCTGCTCTGCGCCGCGCTGAGCGGCCGGTCCCTCTTCCACCGCGACTCGCTGGGCGGCGTGCTGCACGCCGTCGTCTCCGACGTGATCCGCCCGCCGGACGCCGCGGCGCCGCTGATGCCGGTCGTCCGGGGCCTGCTGGAGCGCGACCCGGACCGCCGACTGGACGCGGCCACCGCCGAGCCGCTGCTCGCGGAGTACCTGCGCACGGGCCGGATGCCGGAGCCGTCCCCTTCCGCTTTCCGGGCGTGGCGGGGTGCGGCGGAGCCGTCGGGGGACACCACGGCTACGGTGTCCGGTCCCGCCGGCGGGCCTCCGGGCTCGGGCGCGACGCGCGCCCGTACGACCGTGGCGGCGGCGCTGCTCGTCGCGGCGGCGCTCGGGGCCGGGGTGGCCGCTGTGGCGATGCTCGTGGACGAGGTGCCCGGAGGGGGCACCAGTGTGGGGCCTTCGGCCACCTCGAGCCGGGACGGCGGAAAGGGCGGTCCGGGCGGGCGGCCGTCCGTGTCCGGGCGGAGCCCGTCCCCCGTGGTGACCGTGACCTCGACGGCCACAGAGACGACCGGCCCCAGGGAGACCGGCGCCCCCGGGACAGCCGGCCCGTCCGGCTCCTCGACGGCGGCGCCGAAGGGCTACCGCACGGTCTTCGATCCCGCGGGGTTCCGGATGGCGGTTCCCGCGGGCTTCACCCGCTCCCTCGATCCCCCACGGGTCCTCTACTCCTCGCCCGGCGCGGTCCTCCGGCTCGGGGTCCGCATCGGGGAAACCGGGGCGGACGACCCGCTGGCCGCGCTGCGCAGGGCGAACGACGAGGGGCCGGAGCGCTACCGGGGATACCGTGAAGCCCGGGTCGACGGGGCCTCGTTCCACGGACGGCGAGCCGCGCGCCGGGAGTTCACCTGGGACGGGGCGGCCGGGAGCGGTCCCCGGTGCACCTACGACCTCACCTGGGACGAGGGAGGCCGCAGGTACGAGGTGTCGATGACGGCTCCGGTCGCCGAACGGGCCCGGGCGCGACGCCACTTCGACACCGCACTGGACACCTTCCGCCGGACCGGCTCGTAGTCCGGCGTCGGCGCGACCGTCCTGTGACGGAGCGTACGAAGGGTGCCACGGAGTGAGTCATACAAACTTGCGAGCCGTCCCTTGATCGTGAATGATCGCCTCCGCACTCATGCGATGACGGGGACATCGGGGGACAGGATCGATGAGCGTGCCCAAGGCGTTGCGCCTTGTTTTGAATCTGCCGGATCCGCAAGGCGACAAATCGGCAGTAAACGGGATGGAACCACAAAATGCGGCGCCCGGCGTCACGCCGACGCCCGCACCGAATGCACCGCAGGTCGACAATCCCTGGGTGGCCGCCGCGGAGCGGGTCGCTTCCGCCAACAACTCGGCGCCCGCTGCCCAGCCGTCCGCGCCGGATTCCTCCGGCACCGGGGGCCGGCAAAGGAAAGGCCCGGGGGCGGCCGGCACGCCGTGGAATGTGCAGGACGAGAAGAGCGGGACGCTCTTCGCCCGCCGTTTCGGCCGAGGGCTCCTCTGGACGGTCGTCGCCCTCGCAGCGGTGACGGGCGTGCGCTCCTGGTTCTTCCCGTCGAAGCCGGTCCAGGGCCCGCCGCCCGTCGTGAAGGCCGGGCCCGTCTACCCCGTCGACACAGCCCAGGCGGTGGCCGCGCGCTTCACCCGCGCCTATCTGACCTGGGACGAGGAGAACCCGGGCGACCGGGAGAAGGCCCTCGCGCTCGACGTCGCCTCGGCGGGCGACCCGGCGATGGGATGGGACGGCAAGGGGAAGCAGGAGGTCGACGAGGTCCACTCGGGCCAGGTGGCCGTGACCGGAAAGGGCCGCGCCCGGGTCCATGTCGAGGCCCACATCCTGCCCGGCACCGGGAAGAACGGCGGGAAGGGCGGCTGGCTGGGGCTGGACGTCCCCGTCGTCCGGGTCGGTGAACGCGTCGTCGTCAGCGGCGAGCCCGGCCTGGTCGGTCCGACGGCCCCACCGGCCCACGTCCCGGAGAGCGATCCGCCCCCGGTCGACGCGGCCATGTTGCAGCGGACCAAGGGCGTCCTCACCCAGTTCTTCAAGGAGTACGCGGCGGGTGACACCTCCACGGTCGCCGCTCCCGGGGCGAAGATTCCGGCCCTCCCGGCCGGCATCGCCCTGGGCGGGCTGGACGACTGGAGCGTCGACGCCGGAAAGGGCAGTGACCGCACCGGCACCGCCGTTGTTCGCTGGGACACCTCCGGCGGTGCGGTGGAACAGACGTACCGGGTCGTCATCACCCGTGTCGCCTCGGCGCAGGCCGAACGCTGGCAGGTCTCCGGCCTGCACGGCGGCGGCAACTGATTCTCCGGAACATTCTCGAAAGAGGCAGGACATCATGCATACGCTGCAGCTTGCGGCAGAGCTCACCGACGGTTCGGATCTCAAGAAGTGGATCCTGCTGATCGCCGGAAACGTCTTCATCGTCATTCTCGCGGTCCGTGGAATCGGCTACTACGCCAAGCGCGAATGGGGCGAACTCATAGGTCACCTGATGGCCGCCGTGGTCATCGCGGGAATCGTCTACGCGCCCAATGTGGCCGTCGACCTGTTCAAGGGAATCTGGAACAAGGTCGCAGGCACCTGATGCGTAAGGGGTACACCTTTACGCGGCACTTCGATCTGGAGACCCGTCAGCACGAACTCATGGGCCTCGACCTCGGCGAGGGAGTGCCGCGGCGCACCCTCGTCCTGGGCGTGCTCCTGCTCGTGGGCTGGTGCGGCGGCCTCCTGATGCTCTTCGGAGCGCCCTCCCAGTACACGTTCTCGCTCTACATGCTGCCGCCGCTGGTGACCGCGGTGCTCGGCGCACAGCGCAGCCGGCGGGTCGACCGGCGCCGCAATCTGACGAGCTGGGCGCTCGCGATCCGCTATGTCGCCGTGGGCCACCGGCCGGTCATCAACGGCGGCCGCCGGGCCGCGGGCCGAGACGAGTGGATCCCGGTGCGGGACCGCTGGGGCGAGCGGGTGGACCAGATCCTCGACCTGCCCGGCTTCGGCGGGCTGGAACGTTTTCTGACGAGCGGCACGGACCGGGCCGTGTCCGCCGGTTCGCCCGTCCGTCTCGCCGCCCGCGCCCGCCTCCACGGGCCTGAGCGGGTGTGGCGGGCCCGCCGCCGCGCCGGTCTGGACAAGAAGCAGTCCTCGGCGGCTGCGTCAACGAGGAAGGGACGTCGGTGAAGATCGGCAAGAGCATCGGACGGTTTCTGGGCCTCGGCACCGAACGGGCCCTCCCGCCCCCGCGGTACGAGGCCGTGGCGGACGGCCTGATCATCACCGACACGGCCGCCGAGGCGTGGTTCGTCCTCTCCGGCTCGAACACCGACCTCATGGCGGAGGGCACGCGCGATGCCGAACAGGACGTCATCGCCTCGGTTCTCGCACGCACCCTGGCGGGCTTCGACTGCCATCTGAAGGTGCTGTGGTCCCCGCTCAATGCCGAGGAGTACCTCCAGGAGACCGAGCAGCTGTTCTCTGCCGGGCAGTACCGCTCCTGGGCCCAGCTGCGGGTCGACCGGCTCGACATGCTGGATCTGCCCAGCCGGCATCTGCTGCTGGGTGTGCGCATGGCGGAGCGCAACAATCAGACCAAGGCCAAGAGCCGTGCCGGCTTCCAGGAGGCCCTGGGGCTCGGCACTCGCCAGGTGTCGTACAAGGAACTCGCCCGGTTCGACGCCCTCACCCGACGGCTGGGGCGTCAGCTGGAGAGCACGCCGTGGCGTGCCCAGCCCGCCACCGTGGAGATGCTGGCCTGGATGATCGCCCGGGAGCAGCACCGCAGCGCGGTGCTGCCGGCCGCCAACGGCGACGGTGCCGTCACCGGCGCCAAGCTTGCGCAGCTCACCCAGGGACGGGTGCTGCCGTATCCGGACCACCTCCGGATCGTGGACCCGCGCGGGCAGGTCACCGCCTGGGTGTCGGTGCTCGCCATGACGGGCTTCCCGGAGGAGATGGAGACCCCCGGCAGCGGCGAGTGGTTGCGTGCGGTCTCGGAGATCACCTACATCCCCGAACAGGACGACCTGGACGGCGGTGGGCAGATCCCCGTCGTGCCGGTGAACCCGGAGGTGTCCGTCCGTTTCGAGGTCATGCACAAGCGGGACGCGCTGAAGGCGATCGATGAGGCCCGCCGACTGGCGAAGGAGCAGCGGCAGTCCGCCGCCAAGCACTCCGCCGGTGAGGCGGGGCGGGAGATCGAGGAGACCGAGCAGGTCATGGCCGACCTGTCCCGCGACATGAAGCGGGACGACGTGACGCTGATCGAGGACCACCCGCGGATCGTGGTCACCAGCGAGGCCGGCCTCGACGACCTGCGCGCCAAGGTCGATGCCGTCATCAGCCACTACGGCGGCATCGGCATCGAGGTCGTGGTGGGCTCCGACGAGCAGCGCGAACTGTGGCTGGAGACCCAGCCGGGCGACCAGCTGCGCGTCGCGGATCTGGGACACACCCGGACCGTCGACGCCTTCGCGGGTTCGTGGTTCTGGGGCGGCGCCCAGGTCGGCGACGACACCGGCCCGATCGTCGGCTACCTCACCGGCTCCACGCCCGGTGTCATGCGCAACGACGTGACCGCGGGCAGCGAACGCGGCGACGCGACGACCTCGGCGTTCATCGGCCGGTCCGGGCGCGGCAAGACCACGGGCATGATGCTGAGCCTGCTGGACGCCGGGTTCCGCGAGGCGTTCGTGCTCGCCCTGGACTTCAAGGGCGACCTGGGCGGGCTGGTCAACGCGGCGCAGGCGTACGGCCTCGATGCGCAGCTGGTGCAGACGGGCACCCACTATGCGGGCGTCGCCGACCTCTTCCGGATGCTGGAGGAGGACGAGCGGGCCCAGATCGAGGTTCCGGCGCAGCTCGGTATCGCGCTGCCGTCGCATCTGCGGGTGCGGGGCGCGGAGACGCCGATCCAGAAGGCGGTCAACCAGGTCATCGCGGACGGGCAGCCGGCCACCTGGAAGGTCGTCGAGCGGCTGCGGAACAGCGACGACCCGCTGGCCCGGGAGGCCGGCGAGGCGCTCTACGAGCTGTCCCTGACCGGTGTCGGCGCCCCGTTCATGGGCCGGCCGTCCGGCGAGGCCATGCTCTCGCCGAAGCCCGGACTGTGGGTCGTCCAGATGCCGGGGCTCTCGCTGCCGGACTCCGACAGCGACCGCGAGGACTGGAACGTCACCCAGCGGCTCTCGGTTGCCCTGATGCACTCGATGATCGCCTACGCGGTCACGACGGCGGGCCGCAAGGACCTCCGGGGGATGCGCAAGGTCGTGGCGGTGCCGGAGGTCCACGTCCTCACGGCCACCCGCGAGGGCAGTGCGTTCCTCCAGTACATCGCGCGGGTGGGCCGTGCTCTGTCGACGGCGCTGGTCGTCGATACCCAGGACCCGGAGAGCCTGGCCGGCCTGACCGGTCTCGTGGAGCAGCTGACCACGGTCTTCGGCTTCCAGCTCACCACGCCGCAGCAGCAGGACGCGCTGGCCGCCCTGCTCGGCCTGCCGGACGGCGAGCACACGCGCCGGCTCATCCAGGCGATCGGTGTGCAGGCCGACGGGGAGATCCGGCACGGCCACTGCATCACCCGCGACCGGCGGTTCGCCTGCGCCACGACGCAGTTCGACATTCCCAGCATCGAACTGCTGGAACTGCTCAGCACCACCCCGACGATCGGCCGGTTCGCGGCCGAGCCGGACAACCCTCGCGAAGGACTCGCACAGGAGGCGATGGCGTGATGCGTGTACGGACCATGCTGGCGAGCACGCTCGTCGTGGCAACGGCGGCCGCGACTCTCACCGGATGCTCCTCCTCCGAGGAGGGGGAGGCGAAGGCCAAGCCGGAGGAGATCGCGCGGAGTTTCTATAAGGCGTACGCAGCTCGGGACTGGAAGACGTACTGCGGGCTGATGACGGCGACTGCGCAACGGAGCGAGATCAAGTCCTACACGGACTCCGATGACACCCTTCCGCGAACTTCTGCCCGTAATTGCGTGAAGGCTCGTGGTTCGATCGGGGGCGGCAAGCGCAAGGCGCCCGATCACGAGTACCGGACCGGCAAGCCGGTCGAGGTACCGGAGACCCCGGAGCACGACGCAGGCGTGGGCATATGGATCTCGAGGCAGCGGTATGACGAGTCCTCCGGGGAAACACGTACCACTGGCCTGGTTCTGCGGCTGGTGAAGCAGAAGGACGAGTCGTACAAGGTCGACCAGCAGGAGCGTCTCTACGACAGGACCTCCACCGACGATGCCTCGGTCACCCGTCTCCTCCAGGGCAGCAATTGATGAGGAAGCGCACGCTGGCCATTCCGGTCGTCGGCGCGTTCGTGACGCTCGTGGTGCTGAGCAACGCCGCCTACGCCGCCGGCCCTCCGGGGGAGATGGATCCGACCGGTCTGGGCGGGCTGATTCCCGAGGCCGTTCCGCCCCCGGGCTCCGGCAAGACCCTCTTCGAGGCGTATCCGGACGCCAGCGCCTGGAAGCTGGACAACGAGTTCGGTGACTGGGACCTGATCGACAAGTTCCTCGGCGGGATCAACTCGCTGCTGATGGCGGCGATCGTGCTCATCGGACGAGCCTGTGTGGTCATCACCCAGTGGGCCCTGCTGGGCGCGTCCGTCCCGGAACTCAACGCGCCGATCACCAAGGCCGTGGGCGGGGCGGCCGGGGCCCTGGTGCCCACCCTGCTGCCCGCGGCGCTGGTCATCGGCGCTCTGGTCGCCTATGGCAACAACAAACGGGCCAACGGCTCCGCGCTGTCGCAGATCGGCTGGCTCTTCGCCTCCGGTGTTCTGGCGATTTCGCTGCTGACCAGCCCGGGCGCCTGGGTGGACGGCATCAACTCGGTCCGCAACATCGGCAATGACGTCACCTTCAGTGTCGCCAGCGCGGGCATCGGCGATCCCGGGAACACCCCCATCAAGATGGATCGCCCGCCGAACTTCGACGCCGTGCCCCGCTGCAAGGACGACGACACCAGCGACTTCTGCACCGCTCTCGTGAAATGCCAGAAGGAGGTGAAGCACGCCAAGGACAAGGCCGCGCGCGAGGCCACGCAGGCACGCTGCGACAAACTCAGCGAGCAGCAGCCCAAACGGGTCGCCATGATGCGCAAGGCCGGCGACGCCGTCTGGCGGACCTATGTGGTCTACCCCTGGTGTCTCGCCGACTTCGGCAGCATCGAATGGTGCCAGTACGTGGGGGAGGAAACGCTCAAGAAGTCTGGCGAAGACCGAGCGAACTATCTCTCGAAACACATGAATGACGATGACGACACTGATGAGTTCGCCGGCAGCAAGTCCGTCGACTGGCGGCAGGGCCACATCCCCGAGGGGCGGTTCGGCGTCCTGCTGCTGTCGATGATCTCGATCCTCATCTACGCGGTCCTCGTCCTCACCCTCGCCTTCGCCTCCATCGCCTCGCTCCTCGGGGCGCTCATGCTGCTCATCGCCGGGGTGATCTTCGCCTGTCTCTGGGTGATCCCCGGCAAGCCCCGGCAATGGGGCGTCAAGTGGTTCGACGCCCTGCTCGGCATGGTGCTCCAGTCCTTCGTCGTCACCCTGGTCCTCGCCTGCCTCCTGATCATCACCACGGTGTGCACCCAGGCGGCCGGTGACCTCGGCTGGTTCGTCGCCTCCGGACTCTCCATCACCGCCGGTCTGGTCGCGTTCAAGTTCCGCCGGATGGTGGAGACCATCGTCGGCTCGATGAGCGCCGCCGGGCCGGAGGCTGCGATCGGCGGGCTGCTGGCCGCCAAGGCCGTCGGCGGAGTGGCCCAGCGGGCCCGGACCATCGGCGGCAACGTCAAGCGCAACGTGGGCCGGATGGCCAACGACCGGTGGGACACGCTGGCCCGGGAACGCGGCGGGACGACGGCGGGCGGGTCGTCCGGTCCGGGCAGGGTCGGCGGACTGCCCGGCGGGCCGAACAAGCCCCTGCCGCCTCCGGGCAGCGCCCCGCCGCCGCTCGCCGCCGGGAACCAGCGGCAGGCACAGCTCGGGCGGAACCGCGGCCAGGTGGCCGCGGAGCGCCTGGGCGGCCCGGCGAAGGGCGACGGCCGCGGCCGGTCGTACCGGCAGGGCGAGCGGGGAGCCTCCCCGGTGCGTCCGCCGAGCCGCAAGTCGGTGCCGGTCAGCGTCATCCAGCCGAACGCCAGGCTGCACCGGTCCGCGGAGCGGACGAAGAACAAGCCGGGCGCCACCGGCCCCGGCAGCCCTGCGAAGGCCGCCGGGAAGGCCGGGGACACCGCGCGGAGCAACACGGCCCGGCGCAGGCCGTACGACGCCCCGTTCCGGCCCGTCGTGCCGCACCGACCGCCGCAGAGCCGGCAGGCGCCCCCGCCGAGCCGGCCGGTCCAACGGCCCCGCCCGGACTCCGGTGGCCGGCACCGCCCGGGCTCCGGCGGCCCGCAGCGGGACGACGGCTGACCGAGCCGCACAGCCCACCGCCGGCGGCAGCGCCCGACGCTGCCGCCGGTGCCATCCCCTCCCACGCCCGTCCATGACGGTTCGACGATGGAGAAGCCATGCCCGCGGATCCCCGCGAACCCGACCACGCGAAACCGAAGCCGTCCACCCCGGAGGACTGGCGCGAGCTGCTGAAGGCGCAGTACGACTACCCCGAGGACCTGGCCGGGCCCGACAGCGGCCGCAAGGAACGCAAGGTCGCCCGCAAGGGATGGCGGGCCGCTGACCGGGAGGCGCGGCGGCAGTACGTCCGAGACCTCCGTGAGCGCGAGCCCGCGACGCCCGGCGGCATCATCGTCATCGTCGTCGCGCTGCTGGTGGTCGGCGGACTGGCCTCGCAGGTCTTCCCCGGAGTCGGCTCCGACGACCGGACGACGGTGAGCACCGGAGGGGCACCCAAGCCGCCCGCCCCCGCGGACGACGGTCCCGACGGGGCGCCGGACTCACCCACCCCGAGCGCCTCCCAGTCGTCCACGGAGGCAGTGGACCGGCAGAACCCCGACCGCGTTGCCGAGGCGTACCTCAAGGCGTTCCTCACCCGGGACCCGGTCGAGGACCAGGGCCACGAGGCATCCGTCCGCCGTGCCTCTCCCTGGATGACGAGTGCGCTCCGGGACAACCTCATCGAGCACCCGGACCCCGCCTACACGAAGCTGGTCATCCTCGGGGGCGTGGCCACCGTCAAGCACGTGACGGTGGAGAAGGCCGGTACCGACCTGCCGGGCGACATTCCCAAGGCCCGGGTCTACCGGGCGGCCACCAGCCGGATCGCGGTGAAGGCCGAGAAAACCACGATCCAGACCCGCGAACTGCACCTGGAGATGCTCTACCGGGATCACGGCTGGGTCGTCTCCCGCATCCTCGACCTGGTGCGGCCCGGTGAAGGGACGTAACGCGGTCCAGCTCGCCGGCGGTCTCGCGGGCCGTGCGGCGGGGCTGAAGTTCGGTGTCGTGGGCGCTGTGATCTTTCTGGCGATGCTGCTGATGCTCGGAAGTTTCGCCGGACCGGGGGACGCCGAGGCATCCGATGGCGACTGCGCCGGGCAGACCGACGACGTCGAGGTGCCGACCGGCCCCGCCGGCTCGAAGGAGCAGGTGGAGAACGCGAAGATCATCGACAAGGTCGCCGCACGGCGCAAACTCCCGGGCCGGGCCACGCTCATCGCGCTGATGACGACGCTCCAGGAGTCCGGGATGCGGAACCTCAACTATGGCGACCGTGACTCGGTGGGCCTCTTCCAGCAGCGCCCGTCGGCGAACTGGGGCAAGAAGGCGGAACTCCTCAAGCCCGAGTACGCTGCGAACGCCTTCTACGGCGGGCGTGGTCAGGGACGCCCGCGCGGCCTGGTGGACATCAAGAACTGGCAGCGTCTGCCGCTCGGCGTGGCGGCCCAGAAGGTCCAGGCCTCGGCCTACCCCGATCTCTACGCGCCGCACGAGAAGGAGGCCCGCCGCATCGCGGAGAAGGCGGGAATCGATCTGGCGCGGGCCGGCAGCGCCGGTGGCGGGGACGCCGGTGGCGGGGACGCCGCCGAAGACGAGGACACCGCCTCCGGCTGCGAGGACAGCGGCGGCGAGAAGCCCGGAAAGCCGGGGGAGCCGTTCCACGACGGCGACGCGTCCTGGCCCGACAAGGTGCGCAACCGGCGGTCCACCAAGGACGCCATCGCCTGGGCCAGGAAGGAGGTCGGCGGTCACGCCGAGTGGCAGCGGCTGTGCCTGGCCTTCACCGCCCGCGCCTACGGATGGAACTTCTCGGGCACCGGGTACGCGGTGGACCTGTACCGGAAGGAAATGCCCAAGGACATGCGGCACGACCGCGACCGCAAACCGCCGCCCGGGGCGCTGATGTTCTGGGACACCGGAAGCCGGGCAGGTCACGTCGCGATCTATATTGGTGACGGCAGGATCGCCAGCAACGACATCAAACGACCGGGACACATCGATATCGTCGATGCCACGGACATCGAGTCGGTGTGGGGGGCCACGTATCTCGGCTGGTCGCCGCCCTACTATCCGCACGCCGGGTGAAGCCGGGTGGGTGCGATCCGGCCCGGGCCGGCAAGGAGTTGAGAATCGGATGCCCGCTGCTGTCGACCTCTCGACGGTTCCCCCGTCCCCCGTGCTCACCATCGTGCTGATGACCGACGGGTCCGTCACCGTGGACGGCGAACCGGTGCCGCCGAGCGGCGATCCGCGCGCGGCCGGGCTGCGCGAGGCGACGGTGAAGGCCGCGTTCCTGGGGCGTCCGGTCCGCGTCAACGCCAAGGAACCGGACGGCTCGCTCTGGCCGTTGGTCGTCGGTCCCGACGGCGCGGTGGCAGCGGTGGAGAGCCCGCACCCGGTGCCCCGCCCTCCCCAGGAGTGGATCGCTGCCCCGTCACCGGAGTACGCGCAGTACTGGGACCGGATCCGCGCGGCCGAGAGCCGCGGCGACCTGCCCGGTGCCGTCGGGGAGGCCGCCGAATTGGTGGCGGAACTCGGCCGACGGTACGGCCCTGAGCACCCGCAGACCGTCAACGCCCTGCACACGCAGGCCTACCTGGCGCTCGTCGCACGGGACCACCCGCAGGCGAGCTGGCTGCACGTCCAGGTCGCCGTCCGCCGCGTCGCCGCGGCAGCGCCGCACGACGCGACGATTCAGGTGGCCCGGAACGCGTTTGCGGCGTGGAAGGAAGTGGCCGACCCCGCGACCGCGGTGCACATCGGACGCGAGGTGCTGGCCATGTGGAAGGCGGTCGCGCGGACCGAGAAGGACCAGCGCATGGTCCGGCGCACCGAACAGCGCCTGGCGGACCTCGCCGGGCGGGTGGCGGCGAGGTAGTGGCTGGGACGGGTGAGGCCTCACAGCCTCACCCGTCTCAGAGGCGGGGGCCCTTGGAGGCCTGTCCCAGGCTCTGCTGGGGCAGTTCCACCGGTGACGGGGACGGTGTGGGCTCCGGGGCGGTTGGTTTGAGCCGGTCGAGGGGGCTGGGCCCGTCGTCCCTCAGGAGCTCCGACAGGTCCTCGCTGATGTCGGGACTGACCTCCGGGCTCGGTGCTTGTCGGGCGGATTCAGCCTTGGCGGCGTTCTCCGTCTTGAGCTCCGCTTCCATCGTGCGGACTTCTTCGACGATGTGGGGGCGGACCCCGGGATCGAGGGTTGCGCGGACCTTGCGCTCGGCGAGCTGCTCCACACCCGGCGGAATGTCGATGTCCTGGTAGTACTCGTTCTGCAGGATGTCGGAGGCTGCCTCGTACTCCTTGGCCAGGTCCCGGTTGCCATCACTGATCTCCTCGAAGTGACCCGAACGGGCCAGTTCGTAGAGCTCGTGCGTTTCCGACTTGATGCGGAAGCTGTCGGGGGTGTGGAACTGGAGCTCGAACTTCTCCTGGGTCTCCGCGTTCTGCCACGAGGTGTTGATGCCCTTGTAGACCGGGTCTTCCCAGAGGTTCTGCTCCTTGCCTGGGATGGGTTCGTAGCCCTGTTCCCGGAGTTGCTCGTAGGTCTGCTTCGTTCCCTCCGTGTACGTCTCGGGCGGGAAGCTCAGCGTGTAGCGGTTGAGGTCCTCGACCTTCCGGGCGGTCGATTCGACACTCTTGCGATTCCGGACCCCGGCAGCTGCCTTCCGCTGGAAGGAACCGAGGGTCTTGAGTGAGTGCTCAAGACCCTCCAGTCGGCTGCCGTGGGACTCGGCCGCACTCTGTTGGATGTTCTTCATCAGGCCGTCGAGACGGTTGCGAGCCGACCGTGCTTGCTCCCAACGGTCGACGACGACCTGATTCTGTTCTGGGGTGAGCGTGAGATGCGATTCCGCGCCCTCGCCCCGCCAGCCCCCCGCTGAATGGTCGCTCACAGCTCAGTGGTCCTCGCGACTCCGCTGATCTCCTGGACCAGCCGTTCGGCTTCGGAGGGGTTGATCTCCACCAGATGCGGGAGGTCGGAGGCACGTGAGTGGAAGTACTCGAAGACCACTGTTGTCGGCCCCCAGGTATCGTCGATCTGGAACGATTCGTCGTAGCGGCGCTCCGGGCTCTCACGTCGGCGTACGACCGTGGTGGGCTTTTCCCCGTCCCGCCAGTCGGCCTCATCCGCGTAGTGGGCCCAGTAGATGACCCAGCCCTGCCGGTCGGCCTCCAACTCCTGGGCGCGCTCGGGGCTCACCGGGTGGAGCTTTTCGGGCATGGGCGGGTACTTGACGTTGGTGTCCTTGATGTTGTGCCACTGCCAGTCGAGCAGCGAGAGGTACTCCCACTCGTCTCCCCGGCTGCGCCACAGGTCGGCGGGCCGCTCCCGCTCATAGCCCACCGTCATGGTCACGAAGTACTCGTACGGAACGGTCATGTCTCGCTGCTCCTCCTGCTCGCGGCGTTCGCCGTGCTCGCTGCATCGATTCTCGTGGCGAGCGCCGCCGGGTCGGTGGGTTTCCCCGGCCGGTCCGGGGCGTGGTCGCTCTCGCAGCTCTTGAACATGTAGTGCTGCCGGATCCGTTCGAGCGTCGGCCACAGCCACATCTGGTGCCAGTACGCCATGTCGGGCCCGGTGCCCGCCGACTGGGTGTCCGCCTGCGCCGCGGCACACCAGGCGGCCCGCAGTGCGGCGAGTTCCTCCGCGACGCCGCCGTGGGCCGGCCAGCAGGGCCAGATCCGCAGGTTGAGCTGCGGTGCGTAGTGCGCGCTGAGCCAGTCGACCCAGGCTGCCAGGTCCCGCCAGTCCTGCTCGGACGCGCGGGCGGACCAGGGGAGCGCGGTGCCCGGGCCCGGGGTCGAGCCCTGCCGGGCCCCGGTCGCCCGAACCCCGCCCGCCGTCGGGCCTCCGCCGGCTTCCAGGGCCTCGAGCCTGCGCAGTACCCCGGCGAGGATCTGCTCCAGATCGCCCTGGTCGCTCTTCACCCGGAGGGCGAACTTCTTGACGAGCTGTTCCAGTTGTTCCCGGTGGGCCTGCTGGGCCGTGGCGTCCCGCTCCAGCCGGTCGATACGGGAGAGCGTGCGGACGGGGTCGACGCGCGCGGCCCCCATGGGACCCGTCTCAGGGGAGTGGTTCTCCGTCATCTCACACCTTCTCGACGGGGCCGGCCGAACCGATCCGGCGGGCCCGGGTGGCCTGTTCGGCGGCCCGTAGCTGCTGACCGTCCCGGCGCCGGTCCCACGGTTCGAGTTCCGCGATGACACCGGGCGCGCCGCGGAAGAGCAGCAGGGCCTGGCCGTTGGGCAACTGGCGGATCTCCTCGGGCCGGAGGATGCGCCGTTCCCGCTCCGACTCCGACGTGGTGTGGGCGAAGAGCCGGTTGGACTCGCGCGAGGTCGAGATCTCCTTGATGTCGGTCTCGCCGACGAGTTCGGAGAAGCGCCGCAGCGCCTCGACGTCCTTGAGTCCGCCCATGACCAGCGTCGCCGCCGCGTTGTCCAGCAGGGTGTCCGCCTCCTGCTGCCCCCACCGGAGGACCGCCTGGGCGAGTGACTGCAGCGCGTAGACGAGGTGGATGCCGTAGCCGCGGGCGTCGGAGGCGAGCGAGGGGAGCTTGGGAAGCGGCGCGACGTTGGCGACCTCGTCCAGGACCAGCCGGAGGAAGGGGTCGAGCCGGCCGGACGGCAGCCGGGGCGCCCGCCGCTTCGCCGCGTCGACGACCTCGCCGAGCAGCATGGTGGTCAGCGGCGAGACGTTGGTGGAGGCGTTGGAGTCGCTGATCAGGACGAGAGTGTCGCAGGAGGCCACGAAGTCGTCGGGCCGGAAGGCCGGGACGCCCTCCTGCGGGGTGACGCAGCGGAGCACCTTGCGCAGCGCGAGGGGTTCGATCTGCGCGGCCAGCGTCTGCCGGGTGGAGGCGACCGTCTCGTCGGCGCCGGTGGAGACGGACCGCAGCAGGACGTCCCAGCCGGGCTCCGCGTCCGGGTGGTCGGTCAGGACGGCGCGCGGCTCGTTCGCGTCCTCCAGATTGGTGGCCCACCGCAGCACGTGCTCGATGGTCCGGCCCTCGAGGGCGGCGGCGTGCAGCAGCCGGGTCAGCGCGGACGACGCGGTCTGCCGGAAGAAGCCGGCGTTGGTGGACGAGCCGTCGTCCGCACCCATGCCGACGGAGAACGACAGGGCGCGGGAGGTTGCGGTCTCGCCGTCCTCGCAGCCGGCGACCGGGTCCCACACCATGCGTTCCGGCCAGCCGACGGTGTCGAGCGGGTCGAAGACCCAGACCTTCCCGTGCCGGGACCGGGGTTCCGCGATGACGTCGAGGACATCGGCGCGGGTCGAGGTGACGACCAGGGGGCCGGGTGTGTCCAGGCAGGCGGGGATGACGACGGTGCGCGACTTGCCCGCGCCGGAGGGCGCGATGACGGCGACCGAGTCCTCGGGCGTGGCGATCAGCGCCTGACCCGTGCCGAGCTGACGGCCCAGCTGCCAGCCGACCTCGCGCAGTTCGGCGCGGGCCGCGGCGCGCGCGTCGTACCGCCCGTCGGACCGGGCGAAGGTCGTCGCCCGGGTCTGCGCGGCGGCGGCCCGCGCCCGCTGCTCGCCCAGGGCGTTCCGGGCCTCCGCGGCCGAGGCGAGTCCCTCACCGGCCCGGGCGCCGGAACGGGTCCTGCGGCTCCGCACGGCCAGGGACAGCAGCAGCGCGGGCCCCAGCAGGAAGACGGCCCAGACGGTGACGGTCACCGGGGTGGAGGCGGGGTGGACGCCGGATCCCAGCCCGGCCAAGGGCTCGTGGAGCACCAGGGCGGTGAGCGTGGCCGCCACATCCGGCAGTTCCAGACCGTCCGCCGTGGCCCACACGGCCAGGTGCCAGGTCACGAACGCGGCCACGATGACGGCCACGGCCTTGGCTATCGCCAACTCGCCCTTGGGACCGCCCCGCTCCTGCGTACGGCCCAGTTCACGTGTGCGTCCCACGTCTTTCCCCCTCGCCCCGTTCCGGTCAAGATACTTGATCTTGCTGCTCTGGGCGGCTGCCATTCAGCCGGTCCGCCGCCGGTTCCCGGCGCCGCCTGTCCGCCAGGGGGCGGCCGTTCTCGCGGCGGCGGGCGGCCCGTACGGCGGTGCCCGGCCCGTGACGGTCACCACGCGTGCCGGGGCCCGGCCGGAACGAGTCCGCTTCCGCCGGCCCGGGGTGCGCCGGCCGGGAACGCCCTGACCAGCAGCATCGCGCCAGTATTCGCTGGCGCGTACGGTTCCGTGCGATCGCGGGCCGCCCACCGGCCGCTCCGCGGCTCCGAAAAACGAGTTACTGACGGGTACCCAAAGCCCTCCCCCCGGAATACGCTCACCCGCATGACGGACTCGCAGGGCAGCACGCACGGCACCGCACCCACCCCTCCCGGCAACCCGGTCTTCGCCACTCCGGCGGGCACCCGTACCGCGGCCGACGTGGTCACTCCGGATCTGGTCGCCCGGCTCACCCGCGGTGTCACCGGCTCCGGCCGGACCGCCAACCACACCCCGTTCACCGGGGAGAAGCTGGCCGATCTGCCCGAGTCCACGCCCGAGGAGGTCGCCGAGGCGTACGAGGCGGCCCGCGCCGCCCAGCAGGCGTGGGCGGCGACGCCCGTGCGGCAGCGCGCCGCGGTCCTGCTCCGCTTCCACGACCTGGTGCTCCGGCGCCAGGCCGAGGTCCTGGACCTGATCCAGCTGGAGACCGGCAAGGCCCGGCTGCACGCCCACGAGGAGGTGCAGGCGGTCGCCCTCGCCGCCCGCCACTACGGCCGCAGGGCCTCCGCCTACCTGCGTCCCAAGGGGCACACCGGGGTGGTGCCCACCCTCACCAAGGTCACCGAACTCCGCCAGCCGCGCGGTGTCGTCGGCCAGATCGCCCCCTGGAACTACCCCCTCGAACTGTCCGTCGGTGACGCGCTCCCCGCCTTCGTCGCGGGCAACGCCGTCGTCATGAAGCCCGACACCGAGACCGCGCTCACCGCCCTGTGGGCCCGGGAGCTGCTGATCGAGGCGGGTCTGCCGGCCGGCGTCTGGCAGGTCGTCCTGGGCGAGGGCCCGGTGGTCGGCCCCGCCGTCGTCCGGCACGCCGACTACGTCTCCTTCACCGGCTCCACCCGCACCGGGCGCGAGGTCGCCCAGGCCGCGGCGGCCCGGCTGGTGGGCTGCTCCCTCGAACTCGGCGGCAAGAACGCCATGCTGGTGCTGAGCGACGCCGACCTCGACAAGGCCGCCGCCGGCGCGGTGCGCGGCTGCTTCTCCTCCGCGGGCCAGCTGTGCATCTCCATCGAGCGGCTGTACGTCCACGAGTCCGTGGCCGACGCCTTCCTGGAGCGGTTCGCCGCCCGGACGAGGGCGATGCGCCTGGGCACCGCCCTCGCCTACGGCGCCGACATGGGCTCGCTGGTCTCCGAACGCCAGCTGGAGAACGTCGTCCGGCACGTCGAGGAGGCCGTGGCCAAGGGCGCCACCGTCGTCGCCGGCGGCCGGCCGCGCCCCGACGTCGGCCCGCTCTTCCACGAGCCGACCATCCTCGACGGGGTGGAGGCGCCCATGGCGGTCTGCGCCGAGGAGACGTTCGGCCCGGTCGTGTCGGTCTACCGGTTCAGCGACGAGGACGACGCCGTCGAGCGCGCCAACGCCACGCCGTACGGCCTCAACGCGAGCGTCTGGACCCGGGACGGCCGGCGCGGGCGGGCCCTTGCCGCGCGGCTGCGCACCGGCACCGTCAACGTCAACGAGCTGTACGCCGCCGCGTACGGCAGCGTCCAGGCCCCGATGGGCGGTATGGGCGACTCCGGACTCGGACGCCGGCACGGCTCGGAGGGCATCCTCAAGTACACCGAGGCCCAGACCGTCGCCCAGCAGCGGCTCATTCCGCTGGGGCCGTCCTTCGGCCTGGACGACGCCCAGTACGCGGCGTTCATGAGCCGGAGCCTGCGCGTGATGAAGGCTCTCCGCCTCCGCTGAGGGGTCCTTGCACTGTGACGCGCCTCCCGGGCGGGCACAGTGCAAGGCCCTCCGAGGGGCCCGCGCCGACCTGCACGTTCCAACGGAGGTACCAGTGTCACAGGAGAACTCCGCCCACGACTACGACGTGATCGTCGTGGGCTCCGGCTTCGGCGGGTCGGTCACCGCCCTCCGGCTCACCGAGAAGGGATACCGCGTCGGCGTCCTGGAGGCCGGCCGCCGCTACACCCGCGAGGCACTCCCCAAGAACTCCTGGGACCTCCGGAACTTCCTCTGGGCCCCGGCGCTGGGCCTCTACGGGATCCAGCGGATCCACCTGCTCAACAATGTCATGATCCTGGCAGGCGCCGGGGTCGGCGGCGGGTCGCTGAACTACGCCAACACCCTCTACGTCCCGCCGAAGCCCTTCTTCGACGACCCGCAGTGGGGCCACATCACCGACTGGCAGGAGGAGCTGAAGCCGTACTACGACCAGGCGCAGCGCATGCTGGGCGTACGGCTCAACCCCACGGTCACCCCCTCCGACGTCCATCTGCAGGCCGCCGCCCACCGGATGGGCGTGGGCGACACCTTCCACATGGCGCCCGTCGGGGTCTTCTTCGGGGACGGGAAGGACGCCGTCAGCGGCGAGGAGCCCGGCACCGCGACGGGGAAGCCCGGCGCCGAGGTCCCGGACCCGTACTTCGGCGGCGCCGGGCCGTCCCGCCGGGCCTGTACCGAGTGCGGCGAGTGCATGACCGGCTGCCGGCACGGCGCGAAGAACACCCTCAACGAGAACTACCTGTACCTCGCGGAGAAGGCCGGGGCGACCGTCCACCCGATGACCACCGTGCTCGCGGTCCGGGAGGACGGCGAGGGCGGCTACCTGGTGTCCACCGTGCCCACCGACCGCAAGCGGAAGCGCGGCACCCGGGTCCGCACCCTGCGCGCCGGCCAGGTCGTGATCGCCGCCGGCACCTACGGCACCCAGACCCTGCTGCACACCATGCAGGACAAGGGTCTGCTGCCGCGGATCTCGGAGCGGCTCGGCCATCTGACGCGGACCAACTCCGAGGCCGTGGTCGGCGCGATGACCGACGACCGCCGCTACCGCCGGAAGACCGGCGAGCCGAGGACCGACTTCACCCGGGGCGTCGCGATCACCTCGTCGATCCACCCCGACGAGAACACCCACATCGAGCCCGTCCGGTACGGCAAGGGCTCCAACTCGATGGGCGCGCTCACGGTGCTCCAGGTCCCGCACGGGGGCCGGGTGCCGCGCGTCCTGGCGTACGCCGGGAAGTGCGTACGGCACCCGCTGCTCACCGTGCGCTCGCTGTCCAACCGCCGCTGGTCCGAGCGGACCATCATCGGCCTGGTCATGCAGTCCCTGGACAACTCGCTGACCACCTACCGCAAGGAGAAGGGCCTGGGCAAGGGGCTGCTGACGGCCCGGCAGGGCCACGGCGCCCCCAACCCGTCGCACATTCCCGAGGGCGCGGAGGCGGCCCGGCTGCTCGCCGACGAGATCAACGGCTTCGCCGGCAGCAACATCGGCGAGCTCATGGGCACCCCGCTCACCGCCCACTTCCTGGGCGGCTGCCCGATCGGGGAGGACGCGGAGAACGGGGTCATCGACCCGTACCACCGGCTGTACGGACACCCGGGCATCCATGTGGTGGACGGTGCGGCGGTCTCCGCGAACCTGGGCGTGAACCCCTCGCTCACCATCACGGCCCAGGCCGAGCGGGCGATGTCGCTGTGGCCCAACAAGGGCGAGGAGGACACCCGTCCGGCGCCGGGCGAGGCGTACGTGCGGCTGGCGCCCGTCGAGCCGAAGTCACCCGTCGTTCCGGAAGCGGCGTTCGGCGCGCTGCGGCTGCCGGTGCTGCCGGTGCCCGCGGTGCCGCCGAAGAAGGCCGCTCCGGCCGCGGACGCCTGAGCGGACGCCCGGCCGGGGAAGCCGGGGCCCGGCCGCGGGCGGTTGAGCGGGCGCCCTGCCGGTCCGTGGGCGACAACGGCCGAGCGGGCGCCCGGCCGGTCCGTGGGCCACAGCGGCCCGCGGGCGGCGGTGACCGGCCGCCCCCGCGCCGCTGTTCGCCGCCCTCCGACGGGATGACGGTCCCGACGGGCCCTCCGACGGGATCAAGGAACCCGACGGAACGGCGAACCCGACGGAACGACGAAGGGGCCGCACCCCCCTCCGGTGCGGCCCCTTCCGGCATGGCCGGGAGGAGTCCGCTTACGCGGCGCTCACCGGGCCCTCGGTCCGGCGGCGGCGCACCACGAAGACGGCGCCCGCGCCGACGACCATCGCGACGCCGCCGACGGTGGCGATCGTCGGCAGCAGCGACGACGCACCGGTCTCGGCCAGGTGGCCCTTCGGGCTGATCGCGGTGTTCCCGGCGGGCTTGGCCGGGATCGGCTTCCTGCCGCCCTGCGGCTTCGGCTCGGCGCCCGGGATCTCGCCCGGCTTCGAACCGGCCGCGAGGATGTCGAACTCGTAGTAGCTCTTGCCCGCGGCGTAGACGCACTCGCCCCGGTCGTCGGCGTAGGCGCCGATGCTGATCGCGAAGCCCAGGCCGGCCGGAGCGGACGCGTCCACGCTCAGCCGCAGATCGACGGAGAAGGACTCGTGCGGCCGCACGTCGGTGTAGCCGACGTAGCCCGCGCCCTCGTCGTTCTCGTTCAGGGAGATGTCCTGCCAGGCACCGGACTCGGGGTCGCGGTACTGGAGCGTCAGGTGGCCGCTGCCGACGCCCCAGGTGTCCTCGTCGATCTGGGCGGCGAAGACGCCGAGGTCGACGCGCTGGTAGGCGGAGTCCGACGCGTTGGAGACGTCCAGCCGGAAGCGGTGGAAGCCGCTGCCCGCGACGATCTTCGAGGGCAGTCCGGAGAAGCCGGTGACGAGGCCGGCGTCGATCTGCGGCTCGTCGCTCTCGTCGCACTCCAGCGGGCCGTCGGTGGAGCCGGCCGTGGGTTCGGTCCCGGTGGTGGCCGTGGCGCTCGGCTTGTCCGTCGCGCCGGTAGTGGCGGAGGAGCTGCTGGACGGCGCGCTGCTGGAGGGCGCCGGGGCCGACGACGAGCTGCTCGCGGGAGCGGGCGCGGAGCTGGTGCTGCCCTCGGGGGCCGGAGCGGTGGAGGTGGAGCTCTCCGGAGCCGGCGCGGTCGAGGTGGACGCGGCGGGGTCCGGGGTCTCGCCGCCGTCGGTCGCGAACGCGGAGGGGGCGGCGAGCAGGGCGGCGGGAACGATGGCGGCCGTTGCGGCAGCCGTCACCAGGGCGCGGCGGAGCATCATGAGACCTCTTCGGGGTCCGGAGTGCTGCATGGGTGGCAGCACCGTCATGGGCAGGCCGTCGCGGTTGGGGGAGCGCGGTAGGGCCGTGCGTGTGCAGATAAGTGACCCGTAAAGGATCCGAAGGGTTGTGCGACGGTACTTCGACTTTCAAGTGATCTGGGTCACATCGCCGGGTGGTGCCTTCGATGCCCGTGGGGCCCCCGCTCCGACGTATCCAGGAGGGGTGCGGGAGCCGGGCGGTCGGCCTTGGTGCGCGCTGCGGCGCGGGGAGGGCGGGGTGGGAGCGGAGTGAGAGCAGGGAGGGCGTGACGGCACACGGAAGCGGCTGGCACACGGAATCGGTCGGCGCCCGGAAGCGGCTGGCACACGGAAGCGGCCGGTGCCCGGGCGTCCCCGGGAACCGGCCGTCCTTGGAGGCCGTGACCGGGCTGCTGTCCCCTGCCGTCCGGTCACGTACCGGAGCGTGGTCCCACGACGCACACCGCTTGGGTCAGTCCTGAGCCAAGCCGCTCGGCACGTCACACGCTCCGGTGATTCCGCCCTGTTGCCACGGGCCCGATCGAACAGGGGCGGAGCCACGCGTGGTTCTCGCTGACCGCACCTGGATGGCACGGACACCGGACTCAACGAAGGGACCGCCCGCCCGGTCACGCGCCGTACGGGTGACCTGTGACGGCTGCCGTACGACCTCCCTTCGATCATGAGCCGGGAGCCGGGAGCCGGGAGCCGGGAGCCGGGAGCCGGGAGCCGGGAGCCGGGAGCCGGGAGCCGGGACCCGGGACCCGGAGCAGGAGCAGGAGCCCGGAGCCGGGAGCCCCGGGCCGGGAGAGCCCGGCCGCGGGACCCCGGCGCACCGCCGGGGCCTCCGGGCCCGCCGGGCCGAACGCACGGTCTCAGACCCGGCCGCGGCACAGCTCCAGCAGCGTCATCGCCAGCGCGGTGCCCGGCTTCCCCAGCTGGCCGCTGTAGTGGTTCAGGATCTCCATCTCGCGGGAGAGGTTCACCCGCCGGCCGCCGGAGGTCATCCGGGCCTGCTGGATCGCCTCCGAGACGGCGATCCGCTCCTGGACGAGGCCGATGATCCGCCCGTCGAGCTCGTCGATCCGCTCCCGGGCCCCGTCGATCAGGGCGGCGGCCGCGCCGGTCCCGGCTCCGGTGTCCGCGGATGCCGGGCCGTGCGCGGGAGCCGGTGCGGGGGTGGTGGTGACGGTGCTCATATCGGTGTCTCCTCGGGGTGCTCGCCGCCCCGAGCCGTCAGGACCCGGAAAAGACAGAACGCCCCGGGCCTGTATCGGCCCGGGGCGCCTGGGAAGTCGCTTGTCAGTGGCTCAAGCAGCACGACCATGGCAGCCGGACGGGCCGGTGCCATAGGTAAAGACGAACGTCGTGTGCTGGTGCATGGCAGCCAGTATGCCCGACCGCGGCCGCCGCCCCCGGGAGGGCCCGGATGATGAGACGGGAGGGCGCGCCTCCCACCCCCGTTAGACTCGGGGGCACCACCTCTGTACAACACCGCCGGAAGGCCGCCGAAGTGCCATCAGCGACCCGCCCCTCGTCTTCGCCGGAGGGAACTCCCGCCGCCCCCGACGCCGACCGCGCACCGGACACGGTCCTGGTCGTCGACTTCGGCGCGCAGTACGCCCAGCTCATCGCCCGCCGGGTGCGTGAGGCCCGGGTCTACAGCGAGATCGTCCCGCACACCATGCCGGTGGCGGAGATCCTCGCCAAGAACCCGAAGGCGATCATCCTCTCCGGCGGCCCGTCCTCGGTCTACGCCGAGGGTGCGCCGCACCTGGGCCGGGAGATCTTCGACGCGGGCGTCCCCGTCTTCGGCATCTGCTACGGCTTCCAGGCCATGGCGCTGGCCCTGGGCGGCACGGTCGACAACACCGGCGGCCGCGAGTACGGTCGCACCCCGCTGAACGTCACCCGCAACGGCTCCACCCTCTTCGAGGGCACCCCGAGCGAGCAGCCGGTGTGGATGTCGCACGGCGACGCCTGCTCGGCCGCCCCGGAGGGCTTCACGGTCACCGCGACCACGGACGGTGCGCCGGTCGCCGCGATCGAGAACGACGAGCGGAAGCTCTACGGCGTCCAGTACCACCCCGAGGTGCTGCACTCCACCCACGGCCAGCAGCTGCTGGAGCACTTCCTCTACCGCGGCGCCGGCCTGGAGCCGAACTGGACCACGCAGAACGTGGTCGAGGAGTCGGTCGCGGCGATCCGCGAGCAGATCGGCACCAAGCGCGCCCTCTGCGCGCTGTCCGGCGGTGTGGACTCCGCCGTCGCCGCCGCCCTCGTCCAGAAGGCCATCGGCTCCCAGCTGACCTGCGTCTACGTCGACCACGGGCTGATGCGCAAGGGCGAGTCCGAGCAGGTCGAGAAGGACTTCGTGGCCGCGACCGGCGTGCAGCTGAAGGTCGTCGACGCGGAGCAGCAGTTCCTCGACGCGCTCAAGGGGGTCTCCGACCCCGAGGAGAAGCGCAAGATCATCGGCCGGGAGTTCATCCGGGTCTTCGAGAAGGCGGCCTCGGAGGTCGTCGCCGAGGCGGGCGCGCACGGCGAGGCCATGGAGTTCCTGGTCCAGGGCACCCTCTACCCGGATGTGGTCGAGTCCGGCGGCGGCACCGGCACCGCCAACATCAAGTCCCACCACAACGTGGGCGGCCTCCCCGAGGACCTGCAGTTCCAGCTCACCGAGCCGCTGCGGAAGCTCTTCAAGGACGAGGTCCGGATGGTCGGCCAGGAGCTGGGCCTCCCGGAGGAGATCGTCCAGCGGCAGCCGTTCCCCGGCCCGGGCCTGGGCATCCGGATCGTCGGCGAGGTCACCAAGGAGCGCCTGGACCTGCTGCGCGAGGCCGACGCCATCGCCCGCGAGGAGCTGACGGCGGCCGGTCTCGACCGCGACATCTGGCAGTGCCCCGTCGTGCTGCTCGCCGACGTGCGCTCGGTCGGCGTCCAGGGCGACGGCCGCACCTACGGCCACCCGATCGTGCTGCGCCCGGTCTCCTCCGAGGACGCCATGACGGCCGACTGGTCGCGCCTGCCGTACGACGTGCTGGCGAAGATCTCCACGCGGATCACCAACGAGGTCGACGAGGTCAACCGCGTCGTCCTCGACGTGACGAGCAAGCCCCCGGGCACCATCGAGTGGGAGTGACCACCTCCCGCTAGCCGACAACGCCGACGCCGTCGCTCATTCGTTTGGGTGGCGGCGTCGTCGTTCGGCCTGGGGAGGCCGGCCGTACGGCCGAGAATCCCGCCATGGGAGGAACCACGTCCGACGAACCACCGCGCCGGTCCGTGCCGTCGCACGCTCCGCGTCGGCCGCGACCACCGAGGGAAGGCTGCACCGTGGACGACCTGTTCGGCCTTGCCGGCCTCCCGCCGCACACCGAGCTGATCGACGGGAGCCTGGTCTTCGCGTGTCCCCAGCGGGAGTTCCATTCGTTGGCGGTGGATCTCCTGGAACACGGGCTGCGCTGTACGGTGCCCGAGCGGTTCCGGGTGCGGCGCGACATGACCGTGGTCATCGACCGATGGCAGGCGCCGGAGCCCGATGTCTCGGTGGTGCGCGCGGAGGCGGCGACCGGCCTGGATCTCACCGCCTACCAGGCCGCCGACGTGGTGCTGGCCGTCGAGGTCGTGTCGCCCGACTCCGAGAAGCGCGACCGGGAGCGCAAGCCGCAGCTCTACGCCCAGGCCGGTATCCGGCACTTCTGGCGGCTGGAGAAGGGCGAGGACGGCCGGCCGGTGGTCTACGTCTACGAGCTGGACGGCGGCACCAATGCCTACGGTCTCGCGGGCATCCACCACGACCGGCTCAAGCTGACCGTTCCCTTCGACATCGACATCGACATCGACCTCGCCGGAATCGACACCCTGTAGGGCGGGGCACGCAGCTCGGTCCCCACCGCTGGAGCCCGGTGCCGCCCTCGGCGCCGGGCGCCGTCGTGCCCATGGCTCCGCGGCCCCCGGCATGTCCCCGCCGAGGTGCGGATCCGGTGAGAGCCCGTCCGGGCCCTGGCCTCCTGCGGTACCGGGCGGTAGCTTCCCTGGCACACGCCATGGACGAGGAGGTTCAGCCGCGATGCCGGAGCCGACGCCGATACCCACCGACCAGCTGCAGTTCGCGATGCCGCCCACCCACGCGTCGCTGGAGGACGAGCGGCGCCACCGCAAGGAACGGCTCACCGCCGCCCTCCGGCTCTTCGGGCGGTTCGGCTTCGAGGAGGGGGTGGCCGGACACATCACCGCCCGGGACCCGGAGTTCACCGACCACTTCTGGGTCAACCCCTTCGGAATGTCCTTCAAGCACATCACCGTGAACGATCTGATTCTCGTCAACCACGAGGGCCAGGTCGTCGAGGGACGCTTCCACGTCAACCAGGCCGCGTTCGCGATTCACTCGCAAGTGCACCGGGCCCGGCCGGACGTCGTCGCCGCCGCGCACAGCCACTCCACCTACGGCCGCGCCCTCTCCTCGCTGGGCGAGCTGCTGGAGCCGATCACCCAGGACGTCTGCGCCTTCTACGAGGACCACGCCCTGTTCGACGACTACACGGGCGTCATCGTGGACGAGGAGGAAGGGCGCCGGATCGCGAGCGCGCTCGGCCCGCACAAGGCCGTCATCCTGCGCAATCACGGCCTGTTGACGGTCGGCGACTCGGTCGACGCCGCCGCGTGGTGGTTCATCACCATGGAGCGGTCCTGCCAGGTGCAGCTGACCGCGAAGGCGGCGGGCAAGCCCGTCCGGATCGACCACGAGAGCGCCGTGCACACCCGGGAGCAGCTCGGGAACGATCTCGTCGCATGGATCAACTACCAGCCCCTGTGGCAGCAGATCACCCGCAGCGAGCCCGATCTGCTGGGCTGATCCTGCGTCCGAAGCGTGCCGATTGCGGCACAATTCCCTCTCGGTGACCGGGCGTTGCCGCGCGTGTGCGGCGAGAGAGGCAGGGTTGTCCCATGGCCGTGGAGACGGCGAGAGACGGATTGCCGGAGGGCGGCCACGGCGGCAGCTGTTCCTGCGGCGCCTGCCCGTACGGCGCCCGTGAGGGGCACCGGCGCGCGGTGGCCGCGTTCATCCGCCGGCGTGAGGAGCTGGCGGCCGGACAGGGGGTGCCCGGCGCGCTCGTCCACTCGGCCGGGGCCTCCCGGCAGTGGGTCGCGGACGAGCTGACGCGGTCCGCCCGCACGGTCGCCGAGTTCGGCCGGGCGGAGGGCCGTATGTGGCAGCGCCGCGGCCGGGGCGGGTTCCTGGGGCCGCTGGTCGGCGACGACAATCGGCTCTCGACGTCCCGGGCGGTCGCCGCGCTCTGGACCCTGGTCGCGGTGGCCGCGGTGCTCGTACCGGCCGGGCGGCTGGCCGTCTCCGGCGGCCTCGACGGACTGCGCATCGGCCACGGCGCCGCACTGCTGACCGTGGTGGCCCTGAGCTGCCTGCTGTCCGTCGCCGTGACGGCCGTGGTCCGGCAGCGGGTGCGGGCGAAGCGGCTGCAGAAGGTCGCCGCCGCCCGGCCGCGGATCAGGGACCTGGTGTCCGACGACGGAGGCCGCGGAAGCTTCGCCGATGTGCAGTATCTGCTGGTGACGGGCGCCGCGGCGGTGGTCGCCGCGGTGCTGCTGGTGCGCGAGCCGCAGCGGCTGCCCGCGCTGCCGTGGGCGGTCGCGGTCCTGGTCGCCCTCTCCGCCGCGACGTATCTGGCGGCGGTCTGGTCGGAGGGCGGCCGGCCGGTCGTGCTGTCGGTCGTCCGGTCCCGGGAGGCCGGCGACCTGGACGGGCCCATCCGGCCCGGGGAGGACATCGAGATCCGGGGCAGCGGCTTCGTTCCGCCGGGCGCGGCGACCCCGGAGGCGCTGGCCCGGGTGGTCGTCCGGATCGGCGCCGTGCATGTGAACGTGCCGCTGGTCCCGGTGGCCGGTGGCTTCGGCAACCCCACGGACGCGGTGCTGACGGTGCCGGTCCCGGCGGAGGTCGAACCGGGACGGGTGGACGTCCAGGTGATCACCGCCGCGGGCGCCGAGACGAACCGCTGCACCATCGACGTGGCCGACGGCTGAGCCGCCCTCTTCGGGACGGGAGGCAGCCGCGTCGGCATCTGCGTCGGCGGACCGGCGAGGGCCGGGAGGCGGCAACGGGCAGGAGGTGGCGAGGGGCAGGAGGCGGGTGCGCCGCGGCCCCCGCGCCGCCCCGCCCGTCTCCGCCCACCCATCCCCACCCCGTCTCCCCACTCACCCCGGCCCGGCACCGGCGCGAGCAGCCACGATGCCGCCCGGACTGAACCCTCGCGGAGCCCCGTTCGTACCTCTCGCAGAAGTCCTCAGGCGTGGGGAGAATCGTGCCTGCACGGCACCGAGGAGGCGGACAGTATGGCTCATACAGATCTTGACCGGGTGGTCGCACGAGGGCCGGACGGGCGGCGTGGCCCGGAGACGCTGCGGGCGGTGGCCTCCCGGTACGCACTGCTGCCGCTGCGGGTCTTCCTCGGCGTCACCTTCATCTACGCGGGTCTGGACAAGCTGACCGACCCGGGCTTCTTCGCGGCCGACGGGTCCGGCTCGATCGGCGAGATGATGCGCTCGGCCCGGGACAACGCCGCGATTCCGGCCATGGTCGATCTCGCCCTCAAGAGCCCGGCCGAGGTCGGGTACGTGATCGCGGCCGGTGAGCTGGCGGTCGGCATCGGCACCCTGCTCGGCGTCCTCGCCCGTCTCGCCGCCCTGGGCGGCGCGCTGATCTCGCTGAGCCTCTGGCTGACGGTCAGCTGGCAGACCCAGCCGTACTACTACGGCAACGACCTGATCTACCTGATGGCGTGGCTCCCGCTGCTGCTCGCGGGGGCGTCGGTGCTCTCCGTCGGCGCGCTGCTGGCCCGCCGCCGCCGACGGTCGCCCTGGCGGTAGTCAGGTAGGCAGGCAGGTAGGCACGTAGAGGCAGGCAGACGGGTGCGGCCCCGGGGCGCCGGAGGTGCGGTCCAGGGCCGGAGCCGCACCCCGGCGCCGAACGACGCACCCCGGCGCCGAACGACGCACTTCGGCGCCGACTGATGCACCTCGGCCCCGAACGACGCCCCTTGGGGCCGGATGCCGCACCTCGACGCCGGAAGACGTGCTTCCGGCCCCCGGAGGCGTACCCTGCCGGGCCCGTAGGAGCCGCCGGAGCCGTGGCAGGGGCGCAGCCGCAAGGGGGACATGCCGCACCACGCCCCGCATGCCCGGCTTCGGGGGCTACGCGGAGGCCGTCCTGCCGGATAAGGTCCGTGATCGACGCCGAAACCTTTCTTCACGGGTTCCGCGCTCGACGCGCCCCCACGCCCAGGAGGTCCCATGCTCCGCCAGCAGGTTCTGAGGCCGGTCACGGCGGGTCTCGCACTCGCTCTCGCCGCCACCGTCGGCACTCCGTGGACGGCAGCGGCGCATGACGCCTCGTCACCCCGCACCTCCCGGGCCGAGTGCCCGCAGCTCCGCAAGGATCTGCCCTGGTACGGCGGCAACCGCGCGAAACTCCAGCGGATGATCGACGAACGCGGCTCGTGTTCCGCGAAGTCCCGCAGCGCGCAGTCCCGCAGCGCGAAGTCCCGCAGCGGTGCCGGGAAGCCGGTCGCCGCGTTCGACTGGGACAACACCATCGTCAAGAACGACATCTCCGACGCCACGCTCGCCTGGATGCTCAAGCACGACAAGATCCTCCAGCCGACGAGCTGGCGCGCCACCAACAAGTGGATGACCGCGGCCGCTCACCGCGCGCTCACCCGGGCCTGCGGTACCTCCGTCCCGGTCGGCCGTCCGCTGCCGACCTCGACGGACACCGGCTGCACCGACGAGATCCTCGACATCTACGAGGGCGCGAAGACCTCGACCGGGGACACCGCCTTCAGCGGGGTGTGGAACCACCGGCGGACCGTGCCCGAGTACGTCTGGATCACCCAGCTCTTCGCCGGGCACAGCCCCGCCCGGCTCACCGAGTTCGCCCGGAAGGCGCGCGCCGAGAACCTCGCCGCGCCGATCGGCTCCGTGCAGAAGGTCGGCACGCACGACTGGGCGGGCTATGTGCGGTACTACGAGCAGCAGGTGGATCTCATCCGCACGCTCCGCAAGGCCGGGTTCGACGTGTGGGTGGTCTCCGCCTCCGCCGAGCCGATCGTCCGCGCCTGGGCTCCCGGCGCCGGGTTCAAGAACAACCGCGTGATCGGCATCCGCAACGTCGTGCGGGACGGCCGTCTCACCACCGGCGTCCAGGGGTGCGGCGACGTCAAGGACGACACCCGCGGCGAGGCGCTGACCTACATGGACGGCAAGCGCTGCTGGATCAACAAGGGGATCTACGGCATCAAGGGGGCCGAGGCCTGGCGGCAGCAGGACCCGGCGCACCGCATCGCCTTCGGCGCGGGGGACGCGGAGACCGACGTCACCTTCGTCGACGACGCCACGGCCGGGCACCTGGTCATCAACCGGAACAAGACCGAGCTGATGTGCCGGGCCTACGACAACGCCGACCGGCGGTGGATCGTCAACCCCATGTTCATCGAGCCGAAGAAGCGGCAGTCGGCGCCCTACCCCTGCGCGACCGAGGGCTACATGAACACCGATGGCGTCGAGGGGCCGGTGCGGCGCCCCGACGGCTCGGTCGTCCCCGACCAGAAGGACCGGGTGTTCCCCAAGGGGACGGCCCGCTCGTAACGGCCTGCCCATCACCGCCTGCTCGTCACGGCCCGCTCGTCACGGCCCGCCGGCTCGTGACGGGGCCGGACTGCGCAGCGGACACGGCGCACGGGGCCGGTCACTTCGTCGCTCCGGCCCCGGCGTCGGCCGCTTCGTAGGTCCGGCCCCCGGCCCCCGGTGCCCGGCCCCGATCGTGCGCGGCGCGCCCGGCATTCGTGCGCGGGCCCGGCATTCGTGCACGGGCCCGGCGTCCGTGCGCGGCGCGCCCGGCGATCCGGCGGAGGGGGCGGGCGTCGGCCCCGGGCTCCTCAGCCGCGTTCGCCGTGGCCGGTGCCCAGGTACACCGAGGCCAGGGCCGCGAGGGAGAGGCCGCCCACGACGACCGGGATCAGCACCCACAGCGCGGTCTCCCAGACGTCGGTGGCGTCCAGGAGCCGGAGCAGACCGGCCGTCAGCAGGACCAGGCCCGCGATCAGTTTCCCCGGTTCGAGGTCATGACGTCGCACGGACCACCTCCACCTGGCCGACTCCGGCCTCCACGTCCAGTTCGACCGTACCCCGCGCCCGGCTGTCCTTCGCCGGCTGGAGGGTGACGCTTCTCTCGATGTCGGGTGCGGAGTCGGCGTCCCCCGGGCCGTCCCCCGGCAACCGGAGTTCGCCCACGCCGACTTCCGCGTGCAGCCGCACCGTGGCGCCGTCCGGGACGACGACCTTCAGACGGCCGAAGCCCAGACTCACCGTGGTGGCGATCCGCTGGCCCTTCCGCAGCTCCACCCCGGACAGGTCGAGGGTGCCCGAGCCGGTGCCGAGTTCGTAGCCGGGCCGGACCGCGGCGGCTGTCGCCGGCGTCCAGGACCGCTGCATCCAGTCGGTCGTCACGCTCTTCGGCAGCGCCGCCACCCCCGCCATCAACGCGCAGGTCAGCAGCGCCATGACGACCGTTCCGGCGCCGGTCCGGCCGAACCGGGAGCTCAGCGCCGTCCCGAGGCCGAACACCCCGAGCGCGGCGGCCAGACCCAGCTCCAGCGTGGTGCCGAGCGGCCGGGCGTCCCAGGAGAGGACGACCACCACCGTGCAGGTGGCCGCGGCCAGCAGGAAGAGCCGGCCGCCGATGCCGTTCCGGCCGGGGAGGGTGTCCTTCGTCTCCCGCGGGACGTCGGCCGGGCCCCACAGATACCCGGTGCCGGTGGGGCCGCTGGTGCCGTCCTTGGTGATGGGATCGCGCCACCAGGACGGAGCGCCCGGCGCGGGCGGCGCGGTGGTCTCGGGTGGCGCGACCCCGTGCGCCGGGGAGTGCGGCGGACTCCCCTCCGCCGTACGGGTGGTGGACCGGTCCGCCGGGCTCTCCCGCTCGGTCCGGCGGCGGTCCTGCGACCGGTGCGCCGCCCCGAGCACCGCGGCCGACAGCATCGCCGAGAACACCAGGACCGGGCCGTTGTCCAGCATCGACAGCAGCAGCCCGCAGCCGACGAGGGCGCACAGCACGGCCGTCAGCGCCGTGCCCTCGACCCGGCCGGACAGCATCCGGCGCAGCTCGTTCTCGTCCTCCCCGTCGAGCGGGATCATCAGCCAGGCGAATCCGTACGCCAGCAGCCCGAATCCGCCCGCGACGGACAGCACGGCCAGGACCACCCGGAAGACGACCGGGTCGACGTCGTAGTGGCGCCCGAGGCCCCCGCACACCCCGGCCACCACCTTGCCGCCGCGGCTGCGCCGCAGCGGCGGACTCGGACGGGGGCCGGGCGCGGGCGGCGTGCCGGCGGCGGTCTGCTGGTCGTTCATGGCTCCATGGTGACGGTGCGGGGAGGCGTGGTGCACCGGGAGCGACCCTGGCCGAACCCTGATATCCCCCCTGGGGACGGGGGGACGCCTCGCCGATATCGTGTCCGGGTCATGACCGGTGGGGGAAACAGAGGGGCGCATCGTGTACGGCGCGGAGTCTGACGAAGGACGGCTGGTCGCCGCGCGGTACCGGCTGCTCGAACGGATCGGCCGCGGTGGCATGGGCACGGTGTGGCGCGCCGAGGACGAGATGCTCGGCCGTCATGTCGCGCTGAAGAAGCTGCATGTGGCGCCGCACCAGACCGACGAGGAGCGCGCCACCCTCTACGAGCGCACCCGCCGCGAGGCCCGCAGCGCCGCCCGTATCACCCATCCCAACGTCGTGGTCGTGCACGACGTCGTCGACGACGGCGGCCTGCCGTGCATCGTCATGGAGTACGTGCCGTCCCGGACGCTCTCCGAAGTCCTCAAGGAGGACGGCCCGCAGGCACCGGACGAGGTGGCCCGGATCGGCCGCGGCATGATCGCCGCGCTGCGGGCGGCACACGACGCCGGGGTGCTCCACCGGGACGTCAAGCCGGGCAACGTGCTGCTGAGCCGGGGCGGACGGGTCGTCCTGACCGACTTCGGCATCGCCATGGCGTCCGGCACCTCCACGCTCACCAAGACCGGTGAACTCGTCGGGTCGGTGGACTACGTGGCGCCGGAGCGGGTCCGCGGCGGGAGCCCGGGGCCCGCCTCCGACCTGTGGGCGCTGGGCGCGACGCTCTATCAGGCGCTGGAGGGGCAGCCGCCGTTCCGCAAGGCCACGGCGATCGAGACCGCGTACTCCATCGCCGTCGACCCGCTGGAGCCGCCCCGTTCGGCCGGTGCGCTGGGCCCGCTCATCGAGGAGTTGCTGGCGAAGACCCCCGAGGGCCGCCCGGACGCGGGCGCCGTGGAGCGGCGGCTGCGGGAGCCGGCGGCCGAGGCGGAGACGGCGACGGTCGACCGCACCCGGGTGCTCGACACGGACGCCGTACCGGAGACGGCGTCCGGTCACGGCGCCGAGCCCGGAACGGGCACGGGAACGGCTACGGATACGGCGCCCGGGTCCGCGCGGCCCGCCGGGAGCTTCGGGCCCGTGATCCCCGGCCCGCGCCAGGAGACCCCGGCGCCCGCGGCGGCGATGCCCGCATCCACCGCGCAGACACCCACCGGAACAACCCCCACCGGAACCGCTCCTCCCGGAACCACCCATTCCGGCATCACCCCTCCCGGCACCGGCCCTTCCGGAACCATCCCCTCCGGCGCGGCCGCCACTGCCACCACTGCCACCACCGCCCCCTCCGGCCGGCGCCGCACCTGGCTGTGGGCGGTGGCCGTCGTGGTGGCCGCCGCGGCGGCGGTGGGCGGCACGCTGATGGCGATGAACGACGCGAACTCCGGTGTGGAGGTGTCCCCCGGGAACTCCCGTCCGGCCGGCTCCGGGGCGTCGAAGGGCACCGAGCCGACGGCCGAACCGTCCCCCGTCCCGCCGGGCTACCACCTGGTCACGGAGAAGAAGATCGGCGTCTCCTTCCCGGTGCCCGACGGCTGGAAGCGGGATCGCAAGTCCACCCCCGAACAGCTCATCTACGTCGACCCGACCGGCCTGGTGGGGGTGCGGATCAATGTCATCGACTTCGCCAGCACCGACCCCCTGGCGCACTTCCGGAACGTCGAGTCCAACCTGAAGGCCGACACCCCCAGTTACAGGCAGCTCCGCATGGACCGGACGAAGTTCCGCGATGCGCCCGCCGCCGTCTGGGAGTTCACGCTCCAGGGCACGGAGCGCAAGTTCCGGGCCATCGACCTCGGCTTCGGCCGGGTGGGCGGCAAGGAGTACGCGGTCTACCTGTCGGCCCCGGACCTGGAGTGGGCGAAGCACCGGCCCATCTTCGACCACGTCCGGAACGGCCTGCGGCTGCCGAAGGACGCGCTGTAGGAGCGTCGGCGGGCCGCTGACCTCGACGGGTCCCGGGGACGGCTCCCGGGACCCTGGGGACCCGCGCTCCCAGGTCCGGAGGCCCCTCGCTCCCGGCGCTGGGGACCCGCGCTCCTGGCCCCGGGGACCCGCGCTCCCGCACCCCCGGGACCCGCGTGTCGGGCGGCCGTCGGGGGCCGAGTGCGGCGCCATGCCCGGGAACCCTCAGGGTCGACCCTGATGCCCCGGCCCCGTCCCGCATGTGACGATCTGAACCATGACCGCCGCCTCAGCCCGCACCGGAGGGCCGTACCCCCCGGCGTCCGAGCCCGCCGACGAGCCCGGCGTGCGCAAGCTCTACCGCAGCGCCGAGGGCCGGATGCTGGGCGGCGTGGCCCGCGGGCTGGCCGGGCACCTCGGGCTGCCGGTCTCCTGGGTGCGCATCGTCTTCGTGGTGCTCTTCCTGGTGGAGGGCCTCGGGGCGCTGCTGTACGCCGGGTTCTGGTTCGTCGTCCCGCTCGGCGTCGGGGGTGTCGACAGCTCCCGCTGGGACCGTCCGCACCTCACGACCGGCGCCGACGGCCGCCGCCGCCTGGCCCGCAAGCCGGACAAGGGACAGCTCTTCGCCCTGCTCGCCCTGGTCGTCGGCCTGGCGGTCTTCGTGGACACGCTCCGGCTCGGCCGGGCCCTCGACGCCTACGTCTGGCCGGCGCTGCTGATCGGCGCCGGTGCGGCCCTCTTCTGGCGGCAGGCCGACAACGCCCGCCGGGCGCACTGGATGGAGGTCGGCCGCAGCAAGCGCGTCCTGCCGGTGGTCCGCGCCGCGGCCGGGGTGCTGCTGGTCTGCCTCGGGGTGACCGGCATCGTGGTGATGCAGATTTCGGTCAAGAACCTCGGCTCGGTGCTCCAGGCCTCGCTCGCCGTCCTCGTCGGCATCGCGCTGCTCGCCGGGCCGTACGTCGTCCGGATGACCCAGGACCTGTCCCAGGAGCGCCTGATGCGCATCCGCGCCCAGGAGCGCGCCGAGGTCGCGGCGCACGTCCACGACTCCGTCCTGCACACCCTCACCCTGATCCAGCGGAACGCCGACGACCCCCGGGAGGTGGCGCGGCTCGCCCGCGCCCAGGAGCGGGAGCTGCGCGCCTGGCTCCACCGGCCCGAGGGCACCGGCCGGGACGCCTCCGACGAGCCGCAGACCTTCGCGGCCGCGGTGCGGCGCGCCGCCGCCGAGGTCGAGGACCACCACGGGGTGCCCGTCGAGGTGGTCTGCGTGGGGGACTGCCCGTTGGAGGACCCGCTGGGGGCCCAGCTCCAGGCCGCGCGGGAGGCGATGGTCAACGCCGCCAAGTACGGTGGCGAGAGCGGGCCGGTCCAGGTCTACGCCGAGGTCGAGGACCGCACGGTGTTCGTGTCCGTACGGGACCGGGGCCCGGGCTTCGATCTCGACGCGGTGCCGCAGGACCGGATGGGGGTCCGGGAGTCGATCATCGGCAGGATGCAGCGCAACGGCGGCACGGCACGGCTGCGGTCCGCACCGGACGGGGGGACGGAAGTGGAGCTGGAGATGGAGCGTTCGCCGTGAACGACGGCGGCAGCGACAAGGGCGGCGTCGACAGGGGCGGCGTCGGCAAGGGTGGCGTCGACAGGGGCGGCGTCGGCAAGGGCGGCGGCAGCGGCCCGTGCCCGGCAATCACGGCAGCCGCGGACGCGGCGGAGCGGAAGACGAGGGACGGACGATGACCGAGGGCACACAGGACGGCACGCCGGCGGACGGCCGGACGGTACGGGTCGTCCTGGTCGACGACCACCGGATGTTCCGGACCGGGGTACAGGCCGAGATCGGGCGGACGGAGAGCACGGGCGTCGAGGTCGTGGGGGAGGCCGCCGACGTCGACCAGGCGGTCACCGTCATCACCGCGACCCGCCCGGAGGTCGTCCTGCTCGACGTCCACCTGCCCGGCGGCGGCGGTGTGGAGGTGCTGAAGCGGAGCGCCGCCCTGATGGCCGACCCGGAGCGGCCGGTCCGCTTCCTCGCCCTGTCGGTGTCGGACGCGGCCGAGGACGTCATCGGTGTCATCCGCGGCGGCGCACGCGGCTACGTCACCAAGACCATCACCGGATCGGACCTGGTCAACGCCGTCTTCCGGGTGGCGGACGGGGACGCCGTCTTCTCCCCGCGGCTGGCGGGCTTCGTCCTGGACGCCTTCGCCTCGACCGACGCGCCGCCGGTCGACGAGGACCTGGACCGGCTCACCCAGCGCGAGCGGGAGGTGCTGCGGCTGATCGCGCGCGGATACGCGTACAAGGAGGTCGCCAAGCAGCTCTTCATCTCGGTGAAGACCGTGGAGAGCCACGTCTCGGCGGTGCTGCGGAAGTTGCAGCTCTCCAACCGCCACGAACTGACCCGGTGGGCGACGGCCCGACGCCTGGTCTGAGCCGTCGGACGGGCCCGTCCGGGCCGTCGGGCGGGCCGCGGCGGTACGGCACGGGACGGGGACATCGCGGGTGGGGCGGGCGGTACCGGTCGGTCTCGGACCGGCGGTCTCTCAGATCTTGATCAACTCTCTGGCCGGGTGAGGCCGGGGGAACTTAGCCTCGACCCCACGCGTGCGGACACCGCCGCATGCCGGACGGTGCGTGGCGGCTGCCACCGCGTTCCGCTGTCCGTCTGCCTCCCCCCCCATATGTGAGGTGCACCGTGGTGAAGGTCGGAATCTGGGTTCTCTGGTTCGCCGTTCTGGTCGTGGTCAACAAGTTCGTGCTCGACAACGAGTGGGCGGAGCTCGTCTTCACGGGGGTCTCGGCCGGTCTCTGCAGCTGGGCGTCGTCCTATGTCGACCGCCGCGGGGCCGCTGCTGGGGAGACTGCCTGAGGGACCACCCCCTGAGCGACGGCTGCCTGAGGGGCCGTCCCGAATCGGAGGACGCGACGACACCGCCGCGCCGCGGTGCGTCGCCTCCCGCCGGATCGGGCGTATCGTCTCGGCCGTGACCGGCGCGTTTCCCCGCGCCGGCCGCTCGTGCCGACCGTCGACCACCCTTCGGTGCCCCCGGGCACCCGCCGGTCCGGCGGTGGGCACAGCGCCCCCGACGACCGCGGCGAGGACTGTCATGCGAAAGATCGTCCTGATGATGTCGGTGTCCCTCGACGGCTACATCGAGGGACCGCACCGGGAAATCGACTGGCACCTCGTCGACGAGGAGCTGCACCAGCACTTCAACGATGAGCTGCGCGGCATGGGTGCCTTTCTGGGCGGCCGGGTCACCCATGAGCTCATGGCGGATTTCTGGCCGACCGCGGACGCCGATCCGGACGCCCCTCCCGTCATGGTGGAGTTCGCCGAGATCTGGCGGGAGAAGCCCAAGATGGTGTTCTCCCGTACCTTGAAGCGGGCGGACTGGAACACCGTCGTCATGCGCGACGTGGTCCCGGAGGAGATCCGGGAACTCAAGGAGCAGCCGGGCGGTGACCTGGTGCTCGGCGGCGCCGGCCTGGCGGCGACCTTCATGCGGCAGGACCTGATCGACGAGTACCGCGTCTACGTCCACCCGGTCCTGATCGGCCGCGGCAAGCCCCTGTTCCCGGACACGGACGCCCGGACGGCGCTCCGTCTCGTGGAAAGCCGGGCCTTCGGCAACGGGGTGGTCCTCCTCCGCTACGAACGGCCCGGAGCGGCTGTGGGGTGACGGGTCCGGTGCGGTGGGCGCTGCCGGGGGCTGTGGATGACGTGCACCCCGCAGTCCCGCCCCTGCCCGGCTGACGCGCGCGGGTCACACCGTCGTCGGGAGCTTGAGTTCGAACCACACGGTCTTGCCGATGCCGCAGCTCCGCGGGTGGACGCCCCACTCGTCAGCCAGCGCGGAGACCAGGGCCAGGCCGCGGCCCGACTCGTCGTCCGCCGACGCCTCCCGGGGTTCCGGCAGGTCGTCGCAGGCGTCTGAGACCTCGATCCGGAGCCGTTCGTCCCGTACGACGCACCGCGCACTGATCTCACGGCCCGGGGAGACCCGCGCATGCCGGCACGCATTGGTCATCAGCTCGCTCAGCAGGAGGACGGCCGTGTCCCGGGTGTCTTCCGGAATGCGCCACGAGCGCGCCTGCTCCCGCAGCAGAACTCTCGACCTCCCGACACTGCGGGCGTGGCGCGGCAGCCGCCATTCGATGTCCTGCGGCAAGCCGTTGGCATACGGCTCGGGTGGGAGCGAGGCGGAGTCCGACGGTTCGGACACGGCGTCGTGAGGAGGGGAGGGAAGAGGATGGGCGGCCATCGGTGTCCTCGGTGCTGAAGTCGCAGGCGCGGCAGGGTCGGTGGGCTGTCACGTGGACAGGGGAAGTTGTCCCGTTTCCGGCACCCAGGGTGCTGACGACCGCCTAGCCTCGGCAGTAGCGACCCGGGTACGGAACGTGGCTGTACCCCGCGCGCACCGAGGAAGGCGAGGTGCGGTGACCACCGAGAATGCCCAGCCGCCGATGGCGTGGCGGTACTGCGGGAACCAGATCAAGCTGTGGCGCACTCAGGCCGGGGTGACCCGCGAGGGCCTGGGCAAGGAAGCCAACTACGACTACGAGTACGTCAAGTCCATGGAGCAGGGCCGCCGCAAGCCGACCCTCCGGCTGCTCGAAGTGGCGGACGAGATGTGCGGGGCGCGGGGGATGCTGCTCGCGGCGCAGGACTATCTGAAGCCGGAGAGGTTCCTCTCCTATGTCCAAGACTTCGTACGGTACGAGGCCGATGCCATTGCGCACAGTTCCTATCAGCCGCAAGTGATCCCGGGGCTACTTCAGACCGAAGAATATGCGCGGAAACTCATCGGCGCGCACTGGCCGCCCTTGGACGACGAGACGATCGATGTGCGGGTGGCGGCGCGGCTGGAACGGCAAGCTCTCCTGGAGAAGCAGACCAGGGCCTTCAGCTTCGCAGTCGGGGAAGGTGCGGTGCGCTTTCCCATCGACAGTGCGGATGCGCACAAGCGGCAGTTGGATCACCTGTCACACATGCTGATGCGGCGCAACATCACCGTGCAGATCATGCCCTTTGGTGGAGTGCACCCTGGTCTCGAAGGATCGTTCGTCCTTCTGGAAACGCCTGAGCACGAGCACCTCGCCTTCGAGGAAGGGCAGATGACAGGCATCCTGTACGCGGACCCCGCTAAGGTCAGCATCATCATGCAGCGACATGCACTGATCCTTCAGCGTGCCCTGAGCCCCGAGGAATCGGCACGCTTCATCACGTCCTTGGCGGAGGAGCTATGAGGGACGAAATCGTGTGGTTCACGTCCAGTCACAGCAGTAGCGGCGGCGGTGAGTGTGTCGAGGTCGCCATCTCCTGGCGCAAGTCCAGTCACAGCGATGACCAGGGCGGAGCCTGCGTCGAGGTCGCCACCTGCCCGGACACCGTCCACGTCCGAGACTCCAAGGACCGGAGCGGTCCGCAGCTGGCGTTCAGCCCCGGCGCCTGGGCGGACTTCGTCGCCTACGCCGCTCGGCAGCCGGTGCGGTGAAGCCGCGGCGGCCGCGGCGCGCGGGGAGCCGGGACCCCTTGTCGGGCTCCCCGCGCGCGGCCGTTGTGCCGGGCCGGTGTCAGACCTCCAGCTCGGACTCGACCTTCCGGAGCTGGTGACGGGCCATCGCGAGGTTCGCCCGGTCCTTGTCCAGGGCCAGGTAGAGGAACAGGCCGTTGCTGCCACGGGACTTCAACAGCCGGATCAGGTGGTACTGGGTCCCGAGCGTGATCAGGATGTCCTCTATCTCCTCCTTGATGCCGAGCATTTCCATGGTGCGGACCTTGGCGCGGACCACATCGGTGTTGCCCGCGGCGGCCACCGACAGGTCGAGTTCCTTGCCCCCGCCCAGGGTTCCCAGCGCCATGCCGCTGGTGTAGTCGACGAGGGCGACGCCGAGCGCCCCCTCTATCGAGGTCATCGCTTCCTTGAGGGCGGTCTCGGTATTGGCCATGGTTGATGCACTTCCTTTCCGTTGGGGTGTTCTCCGCTGGGTCGCGGTGCGGGTCGGCCCGCGCCGGTCGGCGGAATTCGGGGGGTTCGGATCAGGCATGGAGGGTCCGGCGGCCGGAGGTGGAGGAGGGGGCGGGGGCGGGGACGGAGACAGCGGAGCGGGCGGCGCCAGTGGCGGGGGCGGTGGCAGCGGCGGTGCCGGTGGCCAGGACGGCGGGTCGGGGTCGGGCGGCTGACGGTGCCGGGCGGGGCGGGTCACGGCAGCTCCGGGCGGTCGAGGGCGCCGTCGACGAGGTCACCGATGCGGGCACCGGCCCGGCGGCCCTCCAGGTGCAGCCGCCCCACATTGGTCCGCGAGCCGGCCATGACCGTCACGACGGCCGACGTGCCCGCCGCGTAGGTCGCGACATAGCCGTGGTCGCCGCGGAGCAGCAGTTCGCGGAACTCGCCCTGACCGGTGGCGTCCGTCATCCGCAGGGCGACCCCGAGCGCGGCGGCGGTGAGCGCGGCGACGCCCTCGGCCTCCACGGGGGCCGCGTCCTGGGCCAGCACGAGGCCGTCGATGCTCGCTGCCAGGGCGCCGGTCAGGTGGGGGACACGGGCCCGTAACCGCCGCAGCTCGTCGAGGACTTCGGCTTCGGCGGCCAACAGCTGTCTCCTCTCGGCGCGCAGTCTCAAGGCTCGCCTCATGACGGCGTGGAGAGGGCCTGGTGGACGGACCGGGGACTCACAGGCGTGCCTCCAAAGCATCACGAAGCCGGCGCAGCAGGGCTATGTCCGGGTCGGCGGAGAGGTCCGCGACCCAGTCGGGAACGGGATGGGATGCGGGGGGCGGTTCGGACGCGTGGGGTGTCCGGATGTGCCCGGCCGCTGCCAGCCGGCGCACGTCGATCAGGGTGTGGAAGGCCGGGCGGCCCAGCAGCCGGGCGATTCGGGCGGGTGTGCGGAGGCCGTCCGCCAGGTCCAGTACGGCCCGTTGGCGGTGCGTGACCGCGGGGGCGCGGGCCGACGGGTGCCGGGTGACGGGGGAGGTGTCGACGGCCGGCCACGGCCACAGGCCGTCCAGCAGGTCCCGGCGGCGCCGTGACTCCCGGGCCACGTGCTCGGCCCGTACCGGGCGGATCGGGCCGAGCCAGTGCACGGCGCCCTGGCGGAAGCGGGTGGGGCCGTCGCTGGGGGCCAGCGCGAAGTACGCGGCGTCGAACAGCGCGTTCAGGTGGCAGATCTCCAGCTCGCCGTCGCCGAGGCTGCCGCTGTCGACGAGATGGCGGCCGACCCGGCAGTGCGCCCCGGCCCGGTCGACGGCCTCCTGCCAGCGCTCGGCGGGGAGGCGTCCGGTCGTGGTCAGGAGGACGTCGATGCCGGGGGCGGCGTCGCTCTCCGCGTGCACCACGGCGCCGTCGGAGAGGAAGAGGGTGCCGCCGTCGCGGAGGAGTGCGCCGGTGGCCCGGTCGGCGGCGAGGCGGGCCAGCAGCGGGAGTTCGGTGGGCCGCGTCAGTTCGGTGGTTGTCATCCAAGTACCAGCCGCTCGGCGAGGTCCTTCAGGCATATTCGGGCGAGCGCGAGGTTCCCCTCGTCGCGGTCGAGCCACACGTGGACGAAGACGCTGCTGTCGAAGGCGGTCTCCACGAAATGCAGCAGGTGGTAGCCGGTGCGGGTGGTGACGATCACGTCCTCCACGGGGGCGCCCTTGCCGGGGTCGGTGATCTCCGGAGCCCCGAATGTTGCCCGGTCCAGCGCGGGCCGCGGCGGTCCGGGCGGCCCCCAGAGTTCGGCCGGCCGGTGCGATTCGGTGAGCGCGAACGCGGTCTGCTCGGCGGCCATACGGGCCAGTTCGGCGGTCTCCGCCGCGGTGGCCTCGTGGTCGCCGTTGGGCGAGTCGCCGACGGTGCCGAGGGCCAGGCCGCTCGTCCAGTCGACGACCGCGGCCCCGCGGGCGCCGGGCAGCGTCATGGCTTTGAGCAGGCACTCGTCGATTCCGGGCACGCCGACTCCCCTCCCTGTGCAGCGTGCTGACGCTGTGGGAGCGCGTCAGTGACGAAGAGATTACGTACCGTGGCATCGAAGGTGGGGAGTTATGGCATTACCCCGCGGAATATGCCCTTGGATCGCTAGACTCCGCCCCTCCGCCGGCTCGGTGAGCCTCCGGTTCCGCTCCCGGACCGCGGAGCCCGCCTCGCTCGGCGGCAGCGGCGGAGCCGTTCGGCGGCCTGCGGAGAGCCGCCCCCGCCGACCTGAAATGCCGCTCTCTCGCCGCCTTTTCGCAGGTCCGGGCGTCAGGGGGCGTGGACCGGACCTCCGGCTCCGAGAGCGGAGTCACCCCGTCCGGCGACGGCGGCCGGGACGGCGTTACGGCCGTCGGCGCCCGGTGCGGGAGGGGAGAGTGCGGCGGGTTCCGAGGCGCGGAGCGCGTGTGATCTCCGGCACCACCCGGCAGCGTGCGCCCCGCACCGGGCCCGCACTCGGCAACCGGCGATCGGTGATCGGCGATCGGCGCCCGGCGCCCCGCAACGGCTCCCGGCAATCCGGCGCGCCGCAATCGGGATCCGGCGCTCGTCCCCGGCGCCCGACCTCGGCCGCGCGCCGGGCCCGACTGCCGAGAGGGGCCGACGAACGGAACGACCACCCGTGAAGTCGGTGACGAGGGCCGACGGCCGTCGGTCGCCGACCGTCGGTTGCCGGGCCCCGGCCGCGTCCCGCTCCGTCCACGCCGGCCGCGTCCCGCTCCGTCCACGCCGGCCGCGTCCCGCTCCGTCCACGTCGGCCGCGTCCCGCTCCGTCTACGCCGGTCTGCTCGCCCCCGCGAACGGCATCTGGTCGATCGGTGCCAGCCGCACCGGGGCGCCCGGCCGCGGCGCGTGGATCATCTGTCCGTTGCCGATGTAGAGCCCCACATGGCTGATGCCCGAGTAGAAGAACACCAGGTCACCCGGGGCGAGCTCGGAGCGGGGGACGCGCTGCCCCGCGTTGATCTGGGTGTAGCTGGTGCGGGGGAGGGCGACCCCGGCGGCCCGCCAGGACGCCTGGGTGAGCCCGGAGCAGTCGAACCCGTCCGGCCCGGTCGCGCCCCACACGTACGGCTTGCCCAGCGCCCCGTAGGCGAAGGAGACGGCCTGGGCGGCGCGGGCGTTCGGTGCCTTGAGGCGGGCGGTGCGCGGGGCACCGCGGTCCGCGCGGTCCGCACTCTCGGCGGCGTGGTCGTCCTGCCGGAGGACGGCGGCGCGCTGCTTCGCCGTGAGCCGGTCCAGCAGCCGCTCCGCCGCGGCGAGCTTCCGGTGCGCGGCCTTCTTCTGCGTCCGCAGCTCCGCCTGGTGGCCGCGGAGGTCCGCCAGCCGGTCACCCGCCTGGTCACGGACCTGGTCGAGGCCGCGGAGCTGGTGGCGGATCCCGGCGACGGCGGTCGCCTGCCGGCTGCCCGCCCGGTCCATCAGCGAGGCGCGCTCCAGGTACTGGTCCGGCGCGGAGGAGAGCGCCAGCTGGAGCGCCGGGTCGATGCCGCCCGACCGGTACTGGGCGGTGGCCAGCGAACCCAGGGCGTTGCGGGAGGCGTTCAGCCGCTGCGTCCGGCGGGCCGCCTCGTCCCGGAGTCCGTCCAGGGCCTGCTGCGCCTTCACGGCCTTCTCCCGTGCGCCGTTGTACTTCTCGGTGACCTCCTCGGCCTCCTGGTGGAGCCGGTCGACCTCGGCCTTCACCCGGGCGGTGCCGGGGCCGGGGTCGGCCAGCGCGGTGCCCTCCAGGGCGCCTCCGCCCGCGGCGGAGGCGAGTGCGAGGGTCACCGCCGTACGGGCGGTGGTACCGGTCAGCGATCGCCGCCTGGGCTTCCGGTGCGAGGCCACGGCCGCCATCACATCCTTCCAACGGTCCGACAGCCGCGGGGGGTTCGGCCGTCTGGAGGAGGACGCTAAGCCCGCCGGGCGGGAGCAAGTACGAGGATGAGCGGGACTGGGTCCTTTACGTGCGGGTCTGAACGGAAGCCCCGGGTGATTTCTCGCCGCTCTGACGTTTCCCGGTGCGCGCATGATCGAAATGGCGATAGAGCCGGACCCGGCTGCGAGCGGGTGCTATGGGCCCGGTTACGCTCCGCCGCATGGACATATTGATCAATGTCTTCGTCGGCCTGCACATCATCGGCATCGCCTCGCTGCTCGGCGGATTCCTCACCCAGATGAAGGCGATGGGCCAGGGCACGGCGCGGTTCGTCCCCGGGATGCTGCACGGCGCGCTGACCATGCTCGTCACCGGCGTCGCGCTGGTCGGCCTGAACCAGGCCGACGACCAGACCCCGAACACCGTCAAGCTCGGCGTGAAGCTCGCCCTGCTGGTCGTCATCCTCGCCCTGGTCTATGTGAAGCGGGACGAGGAGAAGGTCGAGAAGGGCGCCTTCGCCGCGGTCGGCCTGCTGACGGTCGCCAATGTGTTCATCGCGGTGCTCTGGACATAGCCCCGCAGTCCCGGCCCGGGACGTACCCCCGCAGTCCCGGCCCGGACGTAGCCCCGGAGTCCCGGAAGGGGGCGGCCCCGGCCGGCCGGAAGCGATACTCGGCCCCGATCCGCCCCTTCAATGGCCCCCCGAACGCAGTGCGCCCCACCGGCGGTCCGGTGGGGCGCACTCCGCGTTGTCGGCCGGCTACGAGGGGCGGACGCTGCCGTAGATCGGCATGTAGGTGATCGCCTCGGTGCGGACGTTGGCGCCCGGCTTCGGGGCGTGGACCATCTGGCCGTTGCCCGCGTAGATCCCGACGTGGCTGATGTCGTCGTAGAAGAACACCAGGTCACCCGGCTTGAGATCCTCGGTGGCGACCCGGGTGCCGACCTTCACCTGGTCCCACGTGGTGCGCGGCAGGGAGACCCCGGCGCTCTTCCACGCGGCCTGGGTGAGCCCCGAGCAGTCGAAGGAGTTCGGGCCGCTGGCGCCCCAGACGTACGGCTTGCCTATCTGTGCCTTCGCGAAGGCCAGCGCCTGGGCGGCCTTGGCCGAGGCGGTGCCGGAGTCCGAGTCCTGGCCGGTGCCGGTGCCGGTGGAAGGGCCCGCGCTGTCGCCCCGCTCGGCTTCCTCCCGGCGCTGCTTCTCGGCCTGCTCCCGGGCCAGCTCCTCCGCCTTGCGCTGGGCCTCCTCCTGCTTCCGGCGCTCGATCGCCGCCAGCCGGGCCTTCTCCTCGGCGGTGAGGTCCGACAGCAGATCGCGGGCCTCGGCGAGCTTGCGCTGCACGGTCCGCTTGCTGGCCCGCAGCCGGTCCTGCGAATCGGTGAGCGACTCCAGGCTCCGGGTGGCCCTGCCCCGCTGCTCGGACGCCTCCTCCTGCTCCTCCTGGAAGTCCGAGACGGCCCGCTGCTGCCGCTGGGTCATCCGGTCCATCAGGTGGTTCTGGTCGAAGTAGTCCTGCGGCTGCTCCGAGAGCATCAGCGTTGCGGTCGGGGCCATCCCGCCCTCGCGGTACTGGGCCGCGGCGAGGCCGCCGAGCTTGCGCCGGGACTCGTTCAGCCGCTCCGTCCGCTTCGCGACGTCGTCGACCAGCCGGTCGGTGCGGGAACGCTGGGCGTCGGTGCGCTCCTTGGCCTGGTTGTACTCCTGGGTGGACGACTCGGCCTGGCGGTACAGGTCGTCGACCTTCTTCTGGACCTCTTCGATACTCTGCGGCGGCTCGTCCGGCGCGGCCTGGGCGCTCTGCGACAGCAGCGTCGCGGACGCCACCGCCGCGGTGGTGAGGCCGACGGCCGCGCGGGCGGAGCTGGGGGAGGCGAGAATGCTGGTCCGCGGTTTGCGGTGCGACGCCAAGGCGCGCGTCTCCTTCCGTGGACCGCCTACCGGGTTAGCTGTCGGGTTCGGGCGGATCGGAAGGCTGCCCTACGGCCCGTGCACGGCGTTCGATCCGCGTGCGGAGGGCCGATTCACCCCATTGTTGCTTTGTGGGTCCCCGGCTCCGGGTGCCTGAGGCAGGGCCGGACTCGGCGGAGGCCGCCCGTGCCGACGCGGTCGTCGGCGGGTGGTGCGAGCCGCCTGAGCGAGCACGGTAGCCAATGTGTGGGGGTGCTGTGAAGGCTGGTGTTCGATATGCCCGAAACCTTTTCGTGACCTGAGGTGTGAGCTCGATCATGCCGCCCCCGGCCTCCTGCCGGCCGGGCCCCACGGCCTGTACCTTGCCCGCCGGCGGACCGGCGGCGGCCGGAACGGGACGGTCGCCGCCGCCCGGACGCGGGAACCGGTGTGGGCTGTCGGTCCGGCGGCCTAGACTCGGTGGGCGATGAGCAGCCTCTTTGACGACAGCTTCCTGGCGGACCTCGAGCACTCGGGCGAGGAGCCCCCGCCGCCGCCCGAGGAGTCCGCGCACCCGCGGGAAGAGGTCCCCCACGACCTCTTCGAGGGGCGCTTCGACCACCCCGTCCAGCGGGACGCGTACTACCGCGACGGCGCGCCGAGGCCTGCCATCGACCCGGCCGCGCTGCTCGAGGGCCTGAACGAACAGCAGCGCGCCGCCGTCGTCCACACCGGATCGCCGCTGCTCATCGTCGCCGGCGCCGGCTCGGGCAAGACCCGGGTGCTCACCCACCGCATCGCCCACCTCCTGGGCGCGCGCCACGTCCACCCCGGCCAGATCCTCGCGATCACCTTCACCAACAAGGCCGCCGGGGAGATGAAGGAGCGCGTCGAGGAGCTCGTCGGCCCCCGGGCGAACGCCATGTGGGTGTCCACCTTCCACAGCGCCTGCGTCCGCATCCTGCGCCGGGAGAGCAAGAAGCTCGGCTTCACCTCCAGCTTCTCGATCTACGACGCCGCGGACTCCAAGCGCCTGATGTCGCTGGTCTGCCGGGATCTCGACCTGGACCCCAAGCGGTACCCGCCCAAGTCGTTCAGCGCGAAGATCTCCAACCTCAAGAACGAGCTCATCGACGAGGAGACCTTCGCCGGGCAGGCGTCTGGGGGCACCTCCCAGTCGGAGACTGGGGGAGGCTTCGAGAAGACGCTCGCCCAGGCCTACGCGATGTACCAGTCGAGGCTGCGCGAGGCCAACGCCCTCGACTTCGACGACATCATCATGACCACGGTCCACCTGCTCCAGGCCTTCCCGGACGTCGCCGAGCACTACCGGCGGCGCTTCCGGCACGTCCTCGTCGACGAGTACCAGGACACCAACCACGCCCAGTACACGCTGGTGCGCGAGCTGGTCGGCACCGGGGAGACCGTGCCGGGCCAGGACGTGGCCGAGCTGTGCGTGGTGGGCGACGCCGACCAGTCGATCTACGCCTTCCGCGGCGCCACCATCCGCAACATCCTCCAGTTCGAGGAGGACTACCCGGACGCCACCACGATCCTGCTGGAGCAGAACTACCGCTCCTCGCAGACGATCCTCAGTGCCGCCAACGCCGTCATCGAGCGGAACGAGAACCGCCGCCCCAAGAACCTCTGGACCGAGGCCGGCGCCGGCGCGACGATCACCGGCTATGTCGCCGACACCGAACACGACGAGGCGCAGTTCGTCGCCGACGAGATCGACCGGCTGACGGACGCGGGCGACGCCCGCGCCGGCGACGTCGCCGTCTTCTACCGGACCAACGCCCAGTCCCGTGTCTTCGAAGAGATCTTCATCCGGGTCGGGCTGCCCTACAAGGTCGTCGGCGGCGTCCGCTTCTACGAGCGCAAGGAGGTCCGCGACGTCCTCGCGTACCTGCGGGTGCTCGCCAACCCCGAGGACACCGTGCCGCTGCGCCGGATCCTCAACGTGCCCAAGCGCGGCATCGGCGACCGCGCCGAGGCGATGATCGAGGCGCTGGCCGCCCGGGAGAAGGTCTCCTTCGCCCAGGCGCTGCGCCGGGTCGACGAGGCGTACGGCATGGCGGCCCGCTCCGCGAACGCGGTGAAGCGGTTCAACACCCTGCTGGAGGAGCTGCGCACCATCGCCGAGTCGGGCGCCGGCCCGGCCACCGTGCTCGAAGCGGTCCTGGAGCGCACCGGCTACCTGGCGGAGCTCCAGGCGTCGACCGACCCGCAGGACGAGACCCGGATCGAGAACCTCCAGGAACTCGCCGCCGTGGCGCTGGAGTTCGAGCAGGAGCGGACCGAGGAGGACCCGGGCACCCTCGCCGAGTTCCTGGAGCGGGTCGCGCTGGTGGCGGACTCCGACCAGATCCCCGACGAGGACGAGGAGGGGTCCGGCGTCGTCACGCTGATGACCCTGCACACCGCCAAGGGCCTGGAGTTCCCGGTCGTCTTCCTGACCGGCCTGGAGGACGGCGTCTTCCCGCACATGCGCTCTCTCGGCCAGACCAAGGAGCTGGAGGAGGAGCGGCGGCTCGCGTACGTGGGCATCACCCGCGCCCGGGAGCGGCTCTTCCTGACCCGTTCCACCATGCGCAGCGCCTGGGGCCAGCCCTCCTACAATCCGCCGTCGCGGTTCCTGGAGGAGATCCCGGCCCAGTACCTGGAGTGGCGGCGCACCGGCCCCGCGATGCCGTCGGCGTCGGCGGGTGCGATGGCCGCGGGCTCCTCGCTCTCGTCCTCGCGGACCAAGGCGGGCCCGAGCGGCTTCGCCACGCGCCGCACCACCGACCGGCCGGTGATCGCCCTGGCCGTCGGGGACCGGGTCACGCACGACCAGTTCGGGCTGGGCACCGTCATGTCGGTCGCGGGCAGCGGGCACGACGCCAAGGCGACGATCGACTTCGGCGACGAGAAGCCGAAGGTCCTGCTGCTGCGGTACGCCCCGGTGCAGAAGCTCTGACAGGGGCGGGAGCCGGAGCGGGGGCCGGGGGCTTGACCCGGGTGGGGTGAGGCTCGGACCGGCGCCCGCCGTCGCGGCCCCCGGGGTGGGAGCCCTTCGGGGTGAGAGAGCGGGGGCCGGGCGGCCTCCCGACGGATCAGGCGGCCGGTTGGCGATCGACGATCGCTCGGGTTCGTGATCGACGACCGCTCGGGTTCGGGTCGCTCTGGTCCGGGTCGCTCTAGTTCGGGTCGAGGCCCTTGCTGCGCAGCCAGGGCAGCGGGTCGACGGCGTCGTCGCCACCGGGATGCACCTCGAAATGCAGGTGCGGACCGGTGGAGTTGCCGGAGTTGCCGGAGAAGGCGATGACGTCCCCCGCCTTGACCGAGCCGGAACGGATCTTGGTGCTGCTCAGGTGGCAGTACCAGGTCTCCGTGCCGTCGGGGGCGGTGACTATGGCCATGTTGCCGTAGGCGAGGTTGTACTGCGTGCGGACGGTGCCGTCGGTCGCCGCCATCACGGGCGTGCCGTAGCTGACCGGGAAGTCGATGCCGGAGTGCAGCGACATCCAGTTGACGCCCGCCTGCCCGTACGTCGCGCTGAGCCCGTGCTGTTCGACCGGGATCGCGAACTTCGGACGCAGCGCCTCCTTGCGCGCGGCCTCCGCCTCCTTGCGCTTCTTCTCCTCGAGCTGGCGCTGCTTGAGGTCGATGCGCTCCTGGGTGCGGCTGGCGCGGTCGGCGAAGTCGTCGGCGTCGGCGCTGAGCGTCGCGAGCTGGGTGTCCATCTTGTTGTTGGCCGCGGACGGCTTGACGGCCGCCGGATCGGGCGCGGCCTGGGTGGTCTTGGACTCGTCCGGGGTGGTGTTGCTGACGGAGGCCGCGGCGATCCCGGCCACGCCCATCACGGCGACGGACGGAACGGCGACGGTGAGCAGGGCGGACCGGCGGGCGGGCATCCGGCGGCGGGCGCGGGCGGAACCGCCGCCGCCCCGGCGCGGGCCGGGCAGGAGGGTCGCCGCGGGCTCGTCCTCGTACTCCGCACGGCCGTCGGCCGCGGTGCCCGCCGCCATGCCGTGGGCGGCGGTCGCGTCGTGGCTCGGGGCGTGCTCCGCGCCGTGCGGTTCCGCCACGGCCTCGAAGACCGCGGTCTCCATGGCGGCGAACTCCGCGGGGTCCACCGCCTCGAACGCGGCAGGGTCCACGGCTTCGAACGTCGCGGTGGCTTCGAAAGTCGCGGTGGCGTCGAAAGTCGCGGTGTGCTCGGTGTCCGTCCCGGCGGGCCGGCCGTAGGCGTCGTACGCCTCCGCGCCCGCGGGGGCCCCGTCGGCCGTCGGTCCCGTCGCGTCCCACGGCTGGGGCTGCCCGCTCTCCCACGCCTGTGCGGCGTCGGCGGCGTTCCACGCCTGGGTCTGCTCGGCGTCCCACAGCTGTGTCGCGTCGGCGCCGTCCCACACCTGTGCGGCGTCGGTGGCCCCGGCCCACTGACCGGTGTTCCACTGGCCGGAGTTGTGCTGGTCCGAGGCGTGTTGGCCCGAGGTGTGTTGGCCCGAGGTGTGCTGGTCCGCGGGGTTGTGCTGGTCCATGGCGTACGAACCGGTCGGGTACTGACCCGTGTCGTACTGACCCGTGTCGTACGGGCCGGTGCCGGCCGGGTCGGCCCACCCGGCGGGGCTCCAGTCGCCGGTCCCGTAGGTCGTCTCCAGCGGCTGGGGTGCCGACGGGGCGGGGATGCCCTGCGCCATGCCGTGATCCGCACCGGCCCACAGCGAGGCGTCGTACTGCCCGCTGTCGTACATCCCGGTGTCGTAGGTCGTCGGCTGCGCGGTGTACGCGACGCCGTAACCGTCGGTGCCCTGGGCGCCGTTGTGCCACTGCCCGGCGTCCGGCACTTGGTCCGCGGGGTAGGCGGCGGGGTGGGCGTACGCGCCGGTGCCGTAGCTGCCGGGCATGTCCCCGAAGAGCGGGTCGCCGTGCCCGTAGGCCGCGCCGAGGTTGTCGAAGGTTCCCGTGGCGTAGCCGTCGTACGCGGCGTGAGCACTGGGAATTCCCTGCTGCTCGTACGGCGCGTGGAGCCCGTACGAGGCGTCGGGGACGTGACCGGTCAGGGACGAGTCCTCCGACGGGTGACGGTTGTTCACCACCAACTTCTCTTTCGCCTCGGCAGCAGGAGAATTAGCGGCGACTGTACCCGGCGGTATGCGGCGGCGACAATCTTCAAGAGGTTTCCGGCGGCCCGGGAACGGGCATTTGGCCGCCTTTCGGCGAACTGCGGACCATGGCTTGGCTCGGCGTTCGAATACATTTCGACCCGGGTTCGCTCCGGAGCGATGGAATCACGCCATGCGCCACGCCGAGCGTCACGCCACGGAGGCCGCGTCGGACGAGCCGGTGGCCGACGCCTCGTCGTCCAGCGCCTGGCGGATGCCCGCCGCGACGGCCGCATGGACCGGAAGTGCCAGATGCCCGATACCGCTCACCTGCACGTTATGAGTGACCAGATCCGGATGTTCGAGGCGGGCCGTCTCCAGCGGGACCATCACCTGGTCCAGGTCGCTCCAGAAGCTGACGAAATGCGTGGCGCAATCGGGGGCGGGGCTCGCCAATTCCTCGATCACGTCGGAATCCGGACGCATCTGCCGGACGATGGGATGCGCGGAAAGCAGCGGGATGGCGCGGGTGCCGGAGTGCGGCGTGCCCAGGGTGACCAGGGTGCGAATGCGGGTGTCGCCGCCCAGCCGCTGCGCGTAGTAGCGGGCGATCAGGCCGCCCAGGCTGTGCCCCACCACGTCCACCCGGTCGTGGCCGGTACGGGCGCAGACCTCTTCGATGTGCCGCCCCAGCAGGGTCGCGGCCTCGCGGATGTCACAGCACAGCGGTGAGTAGTTGAGCGCTTCGACCTGGGTCCAGCCGTGCTGGCGCAGTGAACGGCGCAGCAGGACGAAGACCGAGCGGTTGTCGATGAAGCCGTGCAGCAGCAGCACCGGCGGGTGCCCGGCGCCGGGCTCCTCCGGGGTGGGCAGGAGCGTGGTCTCGGGGTCGTCCAGGGGCACCGTCGGTGGAGGGACCGCCTGCCGCTCGGGCGGCCGCTCGGCGATCACGCCGGTCGGGTACAGCACCGCGTGCCCGGCGAGGATCGCCAGGTCCAGTGCCGTGGCCTTGATCAGCGCGGCGGACGGGCGGAGAAGACTGGGAAGAAATGGCAGTGCCCCCATGGCCGACCTCCCGAATGGCACAGCAGGGACGCCTGTGTCCCTCGTGTGCCCTCGCGGGTAGCCGCCACGATGCCCGGTGGTGCGGCTCGGGCCTCCCGTACCGTCCCGTCGCACCGGCCTTCGGCGCTGTGGGTACGGAAGCCCGCTGCGGCTCCCCTTCCATATGTCCCATCGTGTGATTTCCCCCTCGGTGGCCTCCGCGAAACTGCCGGGTGCGCGATGCTTGGGGATAACGTTCGTTCACTCCCCCTGGTCCTGCGGCTGTGGGGGACCCCAGCAGCCGGTGACAGCGACGTCCCGGCAGACGTGCATGGAGGCAGTGATGGGTGTGTCGGGTCCGATCCGCGTCGTGGTGGCGAAGCCGGGGCTCGACGGCCACGATCGCGGGGCCAAGGTCATCGCCCGGGCGCTGCGGGACGCCGGTATGGAGGTCATCTACACCGGCCTGCACCAGACGCCCGAACAGATTGTCGATACGGCGATCCAGGAGGACGCGGACGCCATCGGTCTGTCGATCCTCTCCGGTGCGCACAACACGCTGTTCGCGAAGGTGCTCGAGCTCCTGAAGGAGCGGGACGCCGAGGACATCAAGGTCTTCGGCGGCGGCATCATCCCCGAGGACGACATCGCGCCGCTCAAGGAACTGGGTGTCGCCGCGATCTTCACCCCCGGCACGACGACGACCGAGGTCGTGACCTGGGTACGGGACCACGTCCGCGAGCTGGCTGTCTGAGGGGGTTCCGGGGCTGAGGCCTGGGGCCTGCCCTCGGAGGCTTTGTGCCCGGATCGGGGCCCGGCCCCGGCGAGGCGGGCGCCTGGCCGCCCAGCGCGGAGGCACGCCCCGGCGGGGCGTGCCCCAGGTGCGTACGCCCGGGCGGGGCGTACCCCAGGGGCGTGCGCCCGGGCGGTGCGTGTCCCAGGGGCGCTGGAGCCGGCCGAACGTGTCCTCCGTGAAGTACTCCCATCCGGCGTGACGGTGACGCGGGCACGACCCGATGTGAAGGTGACCCGGGCATATGCCCGCCCGATCGGGAATCGCGGGCCGTCGGGCGGTGCCTGGGGCCTGGCTCAGGGCTGGGCGGCGGGTGGCGTCTCAGGGGGCGTGGTGGATGCCGTGGGCGCTGCCGTGGCCCCGTTGCCGTTGCCGTTGCCGTCCCTGTCGCCGTCCCCGTCGCCGTCGCCGTTGTCCCCGTCGTCCGGGGTCCGGCCCCCGTCCCCGTCAGGTTCGGTCCGTTCCCCTTGCAGCTCGTCCCGCATCGTCGCGCGGAGCCGGAGCGTGCCGACGAGGCGCTGGAACGCCTCGGACCAGTAGCCGCCCGCCCCGGGGGAGGCGCCCTCCGTTTCGTCCGGTATCGCGGTGAGCACCTCCAGGCGCTCGGCGTGCGCCGGATCGAGGCAGCGCTCGGCCAGGCCCATCACCCCGCTGAAGCTCCACGGGTAGCTGCCGGCGTCGCGGGCGATGTCGAGGGCGTCCACCACGGCCCGGCCCAAGGTCTCGTCCCAGGGCACCGCGCACACCCCCAGCAGCTGGAAGGCCTCCGAGAGACCGTGGGCCGCGATGAACTCCGCCACCCAGGCCGCGCGTTCGGCCGCGGGCAGGGTGGAGAGCAGCTTCGCCAGCTCGCCCAGCGAGGTGGTGCTCGCCGCCGCGGCGGCGGACGGCGCGGAGGGGGAGCCGAGCAGGGCCCGCGCCCATGCGCCGTTCCGCTGCCGCACCGCTGCCCGGCACCAGGCGGAGTGCAGCTCCGCCCGCCAGTCGTCGACGGCCGGCAGCGCCACGATCTCCTCCGGGGAACGGCCCCCGAACGGTCCCGCCCAGGAGGACAGCGGGGTCGCCTCGATCAGCCGGCTCAGCCACCAGGCGCGGGCGCCCCGCCCGGACGGCGGCTTCGGTACGACGCCGTCGCGCTCCATGGCGGCGTCGCACACCTGGGGCGGCTCGACCGTGATGACCGGCTCGCCGCCCCGGGAGGCCGGACCGACGCAGCGGCACGCCCGCTCCGCCATCCGCAGCGCGAGCGCCGAGCCGGGAAGAGCGGACAGGAGTTCGGCGGCGGTCGCGCGGACGTTGCGGCTGCGGTCCGACAGCGCGGCCTCCAGGAACGGCTCGTCGGCGGCGGACAGTTCCCCGCGGAGCGAGTCGAGGAACATCAGCCGGTCCTCGGCCCGTTCGGTGGCCCAGGTCGAGCCCAGCAGCGCGAGCCCGTCGGACGGGGCGCGGTGGCGCACGGCGGCGAGGAGCGTGACCCGCTCGGCGAACAGGCCTTCCTCCCAGAGCTGGTGGACCGCTTCTGGCTCAGAGGTGTCAGGCAGCGCTGAACTGCCGGCGGCGCCGCGCAATGCGAACTTCCAGTCCGGGTTCAGCCGTGCCAGCCACAGGGCGCGCGGGCCCGCCAGGGCCAGCGCCTGGGGCCGCAGGTCGCTGCGGGCCCTGGCGGTGTCGAGCAGGGCGGGGAGCAGTTCGTCGGGTGTCCGGTAGCCGTGCCGGTGAGCGGCCGCCAGCCACTGGGGGAGCAACTCCGTGAGGTCGGGTGCCGTGCCGCGGCGGCCCCGGCCGGTGTTCGCACCGGCGGCGCGGTCCGCGAGCAGGGTCGCGAGCCGGTGCCGTGCCGCGGGGGGCAGCGGAGGACGTCGGTCCTCCGGCGCAATGCCGGGGCGCGGCAGGGCGGTGGCCGGGCGCAGTCCGGCCCGCCGGCGGACCGTGACGACGGCCGCCGCGTCCAGCAGTGCCACCGCCGGCTCCCGCCCCGGTGTCCGTACGGGAGGCGTGCGGCGCTCCGTGCCCAGGAGAGCGGCGGTGACCAGCTCTTCCCAGGCGGGAGAGTGGAGTTCGGCGACGGTGCTCATGAGTCCCTCCTGCGGTGGTGCCGCAGGTGTGCGGCGGCGTGTCGAGCGTGGGTGCGGGTGCGGGTGCGGGTGCGGGTGTGGGCGAGGGCGTGATCGTGGGAGTGGTGCCGGCGCATTGCGGTGCTCACAGGGGGACCGCCTCGGCGCCGGCGGCCCCGGACCAGGCGGTGAACGGGGTGAAGCCGCGGTGGCAGACTTCCCCGAAGACCGTCACCGGCCGGCCGCCGGATATCGACGCCAGCCGCCAGAGGCCCGAACGGCCCAGGCAGCGCGGGTCCACCGGGAGCGCGGCGTCACCGTCCGCGTCGGCCACCTGCCAGCCGTCCGGGCCCGGAACCGGCACCACGGCGGACAGCACCACCGGCCACGCCTCCAGCCAGGGGTCGTCGCGCAGGGCGTCCCCGTACTCCGCCAGCGCGGCCCAGACGGCCCGTCCCGGCGGTACGGAACCCGGTCCCGGCTGGGTGAGTTGCTCGCCCAGCGCCGCCCGCAACGGCCGCCCGCCCGGGTAGTAGGCGAGCTCGGCGGTCAACGCGAGGCCGGTGGGGAGCGTGAGGTCCGGTGCCCGCCCGGCCGCACCGAACGCGAGCAGCAGTGCCGACCGCCCGGACTCCTCGCCGTGCAGCCATATCCGGCGGGTGGTCAGCCGGCCGGCCCCGCTGTCCTGGCGGCCGAGCACCAGCCAGCGGTCCCGGACCGCCGCCCCCTTCGTGGCCAGCAGTTCCGCCGCTTCCGTGGTCAGTCCGACCCGGGCGCGGACCGTCGCGGCGAGCGGATCCGGCAGCCGGGCGATGCCCAGGTAACCGCGGTTCAGCAGGTGCAGCAGAGCGCACTCCTCCAGGAGCCGGGCCGGCCAGCCCGCTCCGGAGGCCGCCGCCGCCCCCAACTCCCGCACCCGGCCTGCCAGCCCGGGTGCCTTGGCGTCCACCATGCGGGCCGCCGTCTCGTCCCAGGCCGCGTATCCCGCGCGGTCCGCCCCCGCCAGCCCGCTCCGCAGCAGATCGGTGAGCCGCTGCTCCAGCTCCGTGGCTCCCGCGGCCATCTGCTCCGCCCGTTGCCGGCCGCGCCGTTCGGCCGCGGCCGGATCCGCGCTCCGGGCGCGCTCCGGGGCACCGGCCTTCCGCTCGGCCCGTTGCCGGCGGGCCGCCAGCCACTCCTCGGCCCACTCCGGCGGCGCCTCGGTGTCCGGCACGGCCGCCCGGTCCCCGTCCGCGGAGGAGGACCACAGGAGCAGCAGCCCCAGCGCGTGCTTGCACGGGAACTTACGGCTCGGACAACTGCAGGAATATCCCAACCCGGAACCCGCGTCGGCGCCGTGCAGCGCCACGACCGTCCGGTACGGCTTGCTGCCGCTGCCCTTGCACTCGCCCCACACCGCCCCCTCGTTCGCCCCGGTGGCGGACCACGGTCCGGCCACGCCCAGTCTGCTGCCCGCCTTCTGCGAGGCGGCGTCAGGAGCCAGTGCCAGCACCTGTTCCGCCGCCCAGCGCACCCCCTGCTGAGTCATGCCGATGACGCTACGGTCCGCCACTGACAATCCCGTCCGGCGCTGTCCCGCCGACCCCCGTCGCGGGCGCGGCGGAGCGGTGGTGACGGTGCGATCGTCCCTGGTCAGAGCCTCAAGAGAGTCTGTTCTGTCGATGTGCGGAGTGGCGTCGGCCGTCCGTGCGGCGCGGCGTGATGTGACGGTGCGTGACGCGGGGCGGGGAGAGGCGGTGTCCGGCCGACTGTCAGTGGTGCCGTGCAGAGTTGTTGACGCAAGCGGCCCACGGCACATCGGGGGTGGGCCGCAGGTGATGGCGCCTGCGTGCGCACATCCGCGAGGAGGGGGAGCCATGAGCACCGCGACCACCAGCCGGACCACGAACGACGAGGTACTGCGGCCGCACGCGGAGGACGCCTTCGCCGACGAGCTGAAGGCGCTCGCGGCGGCGGACGACCGGCCGCGGCCCGCCCGTTGGCGGCTGTCGCCCTGGGCCGTCGCCACCTATCTGCTCGGCGGCACGCTGCCGGACGGCACAGTGATCACTCCCAAGTACGTGGGTCCGCGCCGCATCGTGGAGGTGGCCGTCACCACGCTCGCCACGGACCGCGCGCTGCTGCTGCTCGGCGTCCCCGGCACCGCGAAGACCTGGGTGTCGGAACATCTCGCGGCGGCCGTCAGCGGCGATTCGACGCTGCTGGTCCAGGGCACCGCCGGCACGCCGGAGGAGGCGATCCGCTACGGCTGGAACTACGCCCGGCTGCTCGCCCACGGCCCGAGCCGGGAGGCGCTGGTGCCCAGCCCGGTGATGCGCGCCATGGCCGACGGCATGACGGCCCGCGTCGAGGAGCTGACCAGGATCCCGGCGGACGTCCAGGACACGCTGATCACCGTGCTGTCGGAGAAGACCCTCCCCATCCCGGAGCTCGGCCAGGAGGTGCAGGCCGTCCGCGGGTTCAATCTGATCGCCACGGCCAACGACCGCGACCGCGGGGTCAACGAGCTGTCCAGCGCGCTGCGCCGCCGCTTCAACACGGTCGTGCTGCCGCTGCCCGCCACACCCGAGGCGGAGGTCGACATCGTGGCGCGCCGGGTCGACGGGATGGGCCGGTCCCTGGATCTGCCCCCGGTGCCGGAGGGTGTGGAGGAGATCCGCCGCGTCGTCACGGTCTTCCGCGAACTCCGCGACGGGGTCACGACGGACGGCCGGACGAAGCTCAAGTCCCCGTCCGGCACGCTGTCGACGGCGGAGGCCATCTCCGTGGTCACAGGCGGCCTCGCCCTCGCGGCGCACTTCGGCGACGGGGTGCTGCGCCCGGACGACGTGGCCGCGGGCATCCTCGGCGCGGTGGTCCGGGATCCGGCCGCAGACCGGGTCGTCTGGCAGGAGTATCTGGAAGCGGTGGTGCGCGAGCGCGACGGCTGGAAGGACTTCTACCGCGCGTGCCGTGAGGTGACCGGATGAGCGCCGGACCGCTGCTGCTCGGCGTCCGGCACCACGGGCCCGGATCGGCGAGGGCGGTGCGGGCCGCGCTCGACCGGCACCGGCCGCGCGCCGTGCTCGTCGAGGGGCCGCCCGAGGCGGACGGTCTCGTCACGCTCGCCGCCGATCCGGAGATGCGGCCGCCCGTCGCGCTCCTCGCCCATGTGGCCGACGACCCGGCGCGGGCGGCGTTCTGGCCGCTGGCCGAGTTCTCGCCGGAGTGGGTGGCGATCCGCTGGGCGCTGGCGCACGACGTACCGGTCCGGTTCATCGACCTGCCGGCGTCCCACACCCTCGCGATGGCGGACGGCGACGCCCGGCCGGGCCCGGGGGACCGGACCGGTCCGGAGCCCGGGGCCGGCGGCGCGGGTCCCGGCGGGCCGCCCGTCACCGACGGCGGCCCGGCCGGTGACGGGGACGGCCCCGGCGAGCCGGGCGGTGCCGGTGCGGGCGACGGTGGCGCGGAAGGCCGGTTGCGGGTCGATCCGCTCGCCGTCCTCGCCGAGGCCGCCGGGTACGACGACCCCGAGCGCTGGTGGGAGGACGTGGTCGAACACCGGACCGCCGCCGTCCGGCCGGCCGCCGGAGAAGGGGAGCCCGGTGACGGACCGGCCGGCGAAGGGGCCGCCGCCTGCGCCGCCTTCGAGGCGCTGGCCGAGGCCATGGGGGCGCTGCGGGAGACCTGCGAGGACGGGGGCCACGACCGGGATCCGGTGCGCGAGGCGCACATGCGGCTGCGGATGCGGGAGGCCGCGCGCGAGTTCGGCGATGAGTACGCCGTCGTCTGCGGTGCCTGGCACGTCCCCGCGCTGACCCGGCGGACCACCGTGACCGCGGACCGGAAGCTGCTCAAGGGGCTGCCGAAGTCCAAGGTGGAGCTCAGCTGGGTGCCGTGGACCCACCGCCGGCTGTCCCGGGACAGCGGCTACGGCGCGGGCATCACCTCACCCGGCTGGTACGGGCACCTGTTCGACGCCCCGGACCGTCCGGTCGAGCGCTGGATGACCAAGGTCGCCGGGCTCCTCCGCGCCGAGGACCATCCGGTCTCCTCCGCCCATGTGATCGAGGCGGTCCGGCTCGCCGACACGCTCGCCGCCATGCGCGGCCGGCCGCTCGCCGGGCTCGTGGAGACCACGGACGCGATCAGGGCGGTGATGTGCGAGGGGTCGGATGTGCCGCTCGCGCTCGTCGAGGACCGGCTGATCGTGGGGGACGTGCTCGGCCGGGTTCCCGACTCGGCCCCGGCCGTGCCCCTGCAGCGGGATCTGACCGGAACCCAGCGCACGCTGCGGCTCAAGCCCGAAGCCCGGGACCGGGAGTGCGAGTTCGACCTGCGCAAGGACACCGACGCCCGGCGCAGCCGACTCCTGCACCGGCTGCGGCTGCTCGGCATCGACTGGGGGGAGCCGGTGCGGTCGCGGGGCGGGCAGGGGACGTTCCGGGAGACGTGGCGGCTGCGCTGGGAACCGGAGCTGTCGGTGCGCGTCGCCGAGGCCGGGGTGTGGGGCACCACGGTGCTCGCCGCCGCCACGGCCAAGGCCGGGGCCGACGCGGCGTCGGCCGGCTCCCTGGCCGGTGTCACCTCGCTCGCCGAGCGCTGTCTGCTCGCCGGCCTCCCCGACGCGCTTCCGGTGGTGATGCGGGTCCTCGCCGACCGGGCCGCGCTCGACGCGGACGTCGGCCACCTGGCCGAGGCGCTTCCCGCGCTCGTCCGTTCGGCGCGCTACGGCGATGTGCGCGGCACCGATTCCGTCGCGCTCGCCGAGGTGGCCGCCGGTCTGGCCGAGCGGGTCTTCGTCGGGCTCCCACCCGCGTGTGCGGGGCTCGACGCGGACGGCGCGGAGCAGATGCGGGGGCATCTGGACTCCGTCCACACGGCTGTGGGCCTGCTGGCGGAGGCCGCGCCCGCGGAGGCCTCATCCGTGGAGACGGCGCCCGTGGAGACGGCTGCTGTAGGCGCCGGAGCCGGTGCCGAAGTCGGCGCCGTCGAGGCCGGGGAAGGGCAGGTGGGGCGTTCGCCCGCCGTGTCGGCTGTGCGGGCAGAGCCCGCCGCGTCCGCCCCGTCCGCCGTGCGGGCAGAGCCCGCCGCGGCCGCGCCCCGCAACGGGCTGCGGGACCGCTGGGCAGTGGTGCTGCGGACGCTCGCTGGACGCGACACCGTGCCGGGGCTGATCCGCGGCCGGGCGGCGCGCCTGCTGCTCGACGACGGACGGCTGGCGGAGGACGAGGCCGCCCGGCTGATGGGGCACGCCCTGTCGCCCGGCACCGCGCCCGTGCAGGCGGCGGCCTGGATCGAGGGGTTCGTCGGCGGCGGATCCGGGGGCGGGCTGCTGCTGGTCCACGACGAGCGGCTGCTCGGGCTGGTCGACGCCTGGCTCACCGCTGTTCCGGCGGACGCCTTCACTGATGTACTGCCGCTGCTGCGACGGACCTTCGCGGCGTACGAGTCGGGCGTACGGCGCACGCTCGGGGAGCTCGTACGCCGGGGCCCGGCGGCATCCGGGGCGGCAGGCGCGGAGCCGGACGACGGCAGCGGGGCCGGCTTCGGCGCCGGACTCGACCCCGGACGCTCCGCGGCCGTGCTGCCGACGCTGGGCCTGCTGCTGGGACTGGACGGCTGTTCCGGCGCGGACGTTGGCGATTCCGGGCCGGACCAGCACGGTCCTGGGCTGGACCAGCACGGTCCCGGGCCGGACGAGGGCGGTCCCGGGCCGGACGAGGGCGGGGCGGCGCACGGCCGTAACCGCCCCGGGCTCGGCCACACGGACCGTGAACACGACGACCGTGAACACGACGGCCGTGAACGCAACGACAACGACCTTGCGGGGGTGGCGCGATGAGCGGTGCGACGGCACCGGGGACGGGCGGCGAGGCGGCCGAGCGGCTGCGGCGGTGGCGGATGGTGCTGGGCGGGGAGGCGGCGGACGGCACCGGTTACGTGCCGACGGGGCGGGACGCCGCGATGGACCGGACCCTCGCCGCGCTCTACGGCGGTGGCGACAAGGGGGAGGGCGGCGGCCGGTCGGCAGGGCTCGGCGGGTCCGCGCCCCGGGTCGCCCGCTGGCTCGGCGACATCCGCACCTACTTCCCGTCGTCCGTCGTACAGGTGATGCAGCGGGACGCCATCGACCGGCTCGGGCTGTCCGCCCTGCTCCTCGAACCGGAGATGCTGGAGGCCGTCGAGGCGGACGTCCATCTCGTCGGCACGCTGCTCTCCCTGAACAAGGCGATGCCCGAGACCACCAAGGAGACCGCGCGGGCCGTGGTCCGCAAGGTGGTCCAGGAGCTGGAGAAGCGGCTGGCGACCCGCACCCGGGCCACCCTCACGGGTGCGCTCGACCGGTCCGCGCGGATCAGCCGTCCCCGGCACCGGGACATCGACTGGGACCGCACCATACGGGCCAACCTCAAGAACTATCTGCCCGAGTACCGCACGGTCGTCCCGGAGCGGCTGATCGGGTACGGGCGGGCGGCCCAGGCCGTGAAGAAGGACGTGGTGCTGTGTATCGACCAGTCCGGGTCGATGGCCGCCTCGGTCGTCTACGCCTCTGTCTTCGGCGCGGTGCTCGCCTCGATGCGGTCCATCGCGACCCGGCTGGTCGTGTTCGACACCGCCGTCGTCGATCTCACCGACCAGCTCGACGACCCGGTGGACGTGCTCTTCGGAACCCAGCTCGGCGGCGGCACCGACATCAACCGGGCGCTGGCGTACTGCCAGTCGCAGATCACCCGGCCCGCCGACACCGTCGTGGTGCTCATCAGCGACCTCTACGAGGGCGGCATACGGGACGAGATGCTGAAGCGGGTGGCGGCGATGAAGGCGTCGGGGGTCCAGTTCGTGACGCTGCTCGCGCTGTCCGACGAGGGCGCACCGGCCTACGACCGGGAGCACGCGGCGGCGCTCGCGGCCCTCGGGGCGCCGGCGTTCGCGTGCACGCCGGACCTGTTCCCCGAGGTGATGGCGGCGGCGATCGAGAAGCGGCCGCTGCCGGTACCGGACCCGGCGACACCGTGACGGCCTGCTGTGACCGCATCCCGTGCCCCTGCCACCCCGTGCCCCTGCCACCCCGTGCCCCCGCCACCCCGTGCCCCGTCCGGCCGAGCAGTCCCTCGGAGCCCGTCCGTTCGGGCCCGCCCATTCGAGCCTGCCTATTCGGGCCTGTCCGGCCGAGCCCTGCCGGACAGGCGGTGCCGGACGGACCGCCCGCCCGACTGCGTCGGACGGACAGCCGGACCGACCGTGCCGAACGGGCCGTGCCGTGCGGGATGGAACCGTGCGGGAGGGGTCGTGCCGTGCGGGAGGAGGCCGGACGGGCCGGACTCAGTACGGCACCGACTCAGCGCGGCACCGACTCAGCACGGGACCGAGTGGGAGGGCCCCGTCCCGTGCCCGTCACAGCCGGAGCGCTACACGTTGGGCACGTGCAGCCGGTCCCAACTGGCCTTGCCGGGGATGCCGTCCGCGTCGCCTCCGGAGTAGCCCAGCTTGCGCTGCCAGGCCGCGTAGGACTTGCGGTCCGCCTCGGTCCACTCGGGGCCCGGGCCGACCTCGTAGCGGCCGCAGCCCTCGGCCACCAGGCGCCTGCCCATCGCGGTGATGACCCTGCTGCTGCGGCCGGAGCGGAAGAAGGAGGCGCCCGGGAACGGTTCGTACGTGGGCTCGACGGGGCCCTCGGGCGCCGAACTGAGCCGGTTCTGGATCCGGGTGCGCATGCTGTTCATGGTGAAGCCCTTGGGATCGATCTTCCCGGGCTGCCACTCCAGATGCCCGATCACGGATCTCTGCGTCCAGCCGTGCGCCCGGCAGATCGCGGCCGCCGCCTTCTCGATCGCGGTGAGCTGTGCCGCCGGCCACGGGTCGTCGCCGTCTCCGAGATTGATGCACTCGAAGCCGTAGAAGTGCCGGTTGCCGTCGGTGTTGGCCTCGTTGTCGGCGGGCAGCGCCGTCTCGTTGATCACGGCGCGGAGCACGTCGTCGTCGCCGAGTCCGGCGTGGTTCGCCCGGCCGTTGCCGACCAGGTAGACCGTGCCGTCCTTGGCGATGACCCCGTGGCACAGCGGGCCCGGCAGGCTGGAGTGCCCGTCGTAGCAGAGGTCCACCGAGCTCTGGGTGCCCGAGGTGACGGTGTGGTGGATCATCACACCGTGCGTCGGTCCCCAGGGGCCCTTGTGGTTCCGGTTGTGCGTGCGCCAGCTCCTGACCTCGACGACGTGCAGGCCCTCGTCACGGAGGGCTTCGAGCAGCCGGTCGGCGGACAACGGAGTTGCCATCGTGATGCTCCTTCAGTGGGGGATGGGAAGCGGTGCGTCGATAGGGCCTCGGGTTTCTCAAACGCGTGCGCCATGACGCGGCGGGGAGCGGGGACGGGGACGAGCGGTCGTGGTCACGGGGCGGTCAGGACAGGGGTTACGGCACGTCGGCCGCCGTCGGTGGGGACCGGGACGGCCATGGGGCGAGGTATTGCGCGGATCCACCACGTCGCTTCTTGCGCAGATCCACTACGTCGTTCTCACCGTTGTCCCGCACCAGGTCAACGGAGCGAAGTGCAGCAGGACACCGGCCGGATCCCGGAGCAGCGGCCGGCGGGCGGCGTCGACCGGCCACTCCACGGAGCCCGTCGCGGTACGGGCCGGGATCAGCCAGGGGTCTCCGGGGCGGCAGGGCCCCTGGGGGGCGAGCCGGACCCGGACGCCGTCCTCCGGATCGGTCCAGGCGCCCTCCTGGATGCGGAGCGAGCCGAGGGGCGGCTGCCGTTCTCCGGACCGGGCGGGCGGCCGCTGGTGCCGGCGGCGCAGAAAGGGGTGGTGGTCGGCACGTAGTCCGACTCCGTCCAGCGGTTCACCGGACAGCCGGACCCGGCGCCCCGGCAGGTCGACCTCCTCCACACACAGCAGTGGCGCCGGCTCCCCGCGATCGGTATACCCGCTGTCGACCATCTCGACCCCGTCTCCGACCAGGAGATGCAGCTTTTCGCCGGGTTTCTGGGCGGTAAGTTCCGCCCGGATACTGCCGAGTTCGGCCGACAGGAGCACGACGGAGCCGTCGATCCGGTCACCCCGGGTCCCGGAATTCCCGGGATCGTCATGAGCGTGCGAGATCGTCATGACCATGATGGAGAAGGGGCGGCTCCGGCAGAAAGTGATTCCTCGCAAAAGGGGCTCATGGTCGCGGTCAAGTGCTCTCGGTGGAATGTGAGCCGAACGAGCGCAGATCTTGCTGCGGGGATTACGGAGTGAGCTGCGGGGATTGCGGAGCGAAGGGCGGTTGATGACTGTTTGGCCGCGCTTCGGTGGGCGCCCGGCGCTCGTCGGCCCCGCGTCGCGCACCCCGGCTCGTCACGGCCGCTCTGTGACTGTAATCACCGCTCACATGTGACCTGCGATTTAGGGCGCCCGGTCCGACGGGGATAACCTGCGAGGCGGACATGCCGCGTACCCGGACAACGTGTGCGCCTCCCTTGTGACCGCGTCGTCACGCTGCCCTTCGCGGCACGCCCAGGCAGACAACGAACCGCGATCACACCACGACAGCGGTATTGAGACGCAAAGGGACGGACGCGCGTGGACCTGTTCGAGTACCAGGCGAGGGACCTCTTCGCCAAGCACGGTGTACCGGTGCTGGCCGGTGAAGTCATCGATACGCCTGAGGCGGCGCGCGAGGCGACCGAGCGTCTCGGCGGCCGAGCCGTCGTCAAGGCGCAGGTGAAGGTCGGCGGCCGCGGCAAGGCCGGCGGCGTGAAGCTGGCCTCCGACGCGGCGGACGCCGTGGCGAAGGCCGACCAGATCCTGGGCATGGACATCAAGGGCCACACGGTCCACAAGGTCATGCTCGCCCCGACCGCGGACATCGTGGAGGAGTACTACGTCTCCTTCCTGCTGGACCGCACCAACCGCACCTTCCTGGCCATGGCCTCCGTCGAGGGCGGCATGGACATCGAGGAGGTCGCGGCCACCAAGCCCGAGGCGCTGGCCAAGATCCCGGTCGACGCCAACGAGGGCGTGACCCCGGAGAAGGCCGCGGAGATCGTCGCCGCCGCCAACTTCCCGGCCGAGGTCGCCGACCAGATCGCCGAGGCCCTGCAGACCCTGTGGAAGGCCTTCATCGCCGAGGACGCGCTCCTCGTCGAGGTCAACCCGCTGGTCAAGACCGGCGACGGCAAGATCATCGCGCTCGATGGCAAGGTCTCCCTGGACGAGAACGCCGAGTTCCGCCAGGCCCACCACGCCGAGCTCGAGGACAAGGCGGCGGCCAACCCGCTCGAGGCCGCGGCCAAGGCCAAGGGCCTCAACTACGTCAAGCTCGACGGCGAGGTCGGCATCATCGGCAACGGCGCGGGTCTCGTCATGAGCACCCTCGACGTCGTCGCCTACGCGGGCGAGAAGCACAGCAATGTGAAGCCCGCCAACTTCCTCGACATCGGCGGCGGCGCCTCCGCCGAGGTCATGGCGAACGGCCTCGAGATCATCCTCGGCGACCCGGACGTCAAGTCCGTCTTCGTCAACGTCTTCGGCGGCATCACCGCCTGTGACGCGGTCGCCAACGGCATCGTCCAGGCTCTGGACCTCCTCAAGTCCAAGGGCGAGGACGTCACCAAGCCGCTCGTCGTCCGCCTCGACGGCAACAACGCGGAGCTGGGTCGGCAGATCCTGACCGACGCGAACCACCCGCTCGTGACGCAGGTGGACACCATGGACGGTGCGGCCGACCGCGCCGCCGAGCTGGCAGCGAAGTAAAGGAACGGGTCACCAAACCATGGCTATTTTCCTCACCAAGGAAAGCAAGGTCATCGTCCAGGGGATGACCGGCTCCGAGGGCCAGAAGCACACCCGCCGGATGCTCGCCTCCGGCACCAACATCGTCGGCGGCGTGAACCCGCGCAAGGCCGGCACGACCGTCGACTTCGACGGCACCGAGGTACCGGTGTTCGGCTCCGTGAAGGAGTCCATCGACGCCACCGGCGCCGACGTCACCGTCATCTTCGTGCCGCCGAAGTTCGCCAAGGACGCGGTCCTCGAGGCGATCGACGCCGAGATCGGCCTCGCGGTCGTGATCACCGAGGGCATCGCGGTGCACGACACCGCCGCCTTCTGGGCGCACGCCCAGGCCAAGGGCAACAAGACCCGGATCATCGGCCCGAACTGCCCCGGCCTCATCACCCCGGGCCAGTCGAACGCCGGCATCATCCCGGCCGACATCACCACCTCCGGCCGCATCGGCCTGGTGTCGAAGTCCGGCACGCTCACGTACCAGATGATGTACGAGCTGCGTGACCTCGGCTTCTCGTCGGCCGTGGGCATCGGTGGCGACCCGATCATCGGCACCACCCACATCGACGCCCTCGCCGCCTTCGAGGCCGACCCCGACACCGACCTGATCGTCATGATCGGTGAGATCGGTGGCGACGCCGAGGAGCGGGCCGCGGACTTCATCAAGGCCAACGTCACCAAGCCGGTCGTCGGCTACGTGGCCGGCTTCACCGCGCCCGAGGGCAAGACCATGGGTCACGCCGGTGCGATCGTGTCCGGCTCGTCCGGCACCGCGCAGGCGAAGAAGGAGGCCCTCGAGGCCGCGGGCGTGAAGGTCGGCAAGACCCCGTCCGAGACGGCCCGCCTGGCGCGCGCCGCGCTCGGCGGCTGACCTTCCGGTCTCAGCTTCACCAGGGGCGGGGCCCGTACGGACGACCGTACGGGCCCCGCCCTTGTGCGTGCCCGGCGGCCTTGTGCGTGCCCCGGCGGTGGGCCAGGGCGCGGCCCGGTGCGGCGGTCCGGCACAGCGGTCCGGCGAACGCGTGGCGGGGCGAGGCCGGGGCCCGGACCGCAAACCCCGGACCGCAAACCCGGTTTCCCCCGCGCCCGCAAGCCCTCCGTCCCCCACGCCCGCAAGTCCCCCTTCCCCGGCACCCGGAAGTGCCGGAAGCCGCGACTCCGCCACCTGGCTTCAGGGGCTCGCGGCGGGCTCCGCGGCGGACGCATCCGCAGCCGACGCATCCGCGGCCGACGGATCCGGGGCCGACGGATCTGCCGCCGACGGATCCGGGGCCGACGGATCTGCCGCCGACGCATCCGGGGCCGACGGATCTGCCGCCGACGGATTCGGGGCCGTGACGGCGGGCCGCTCGCGGACCTCGGGGACGTACCGGCCCGGGGAGAGCACCGCGAAGACGGCCGTCGTCACCACGAACGCGCCGGTGATGCCGTACGCGGCGGCGGTCCAGCGCCGCGTGCGCCGCTCACTGCCGAGGCGCACGGAGCGCGCCGAGACCGTCCGTACCGGCTGCGCCGACGTCAGGCCGTCGAGCCGGCGCCCCAGGATTGCGCCGTGCAGCGCGGGCGGTGCCTCGCCGATCTCCGGAAGCCGGGCCACCACGGCCGCCCGCGCGCGGGCCAGTCGGCTCTCGGCGGCCGGGAGCGTCGCCTCCACCTCGGCGGCGGTCTCCGGCAGCCCCAGGCCCACCCCGTCGTGGAGCAGCAGTACCCGGCGGTAGCAGCGGGGGAGGGCGAGCACGGCGGCGAACAGCGCACGGTCCGGTCCGGACGCGGTGCCGGCCGGCGGCCTGCGGCGCAGCCAGGGCTGGTGCCAGGGCGAGAGCGCGTACTCGTACGCGGCGGCCCGTACCCAGCCGGCCGGGTCGCGGTCCGCGGTCACCTCGGGCCAGTGCTGCCAGGCCTGGTGGAAGGCGCGGTCCACCGCGCGGCGCGCCAGCCGTCGGCGCCCGGTCAGCACCGTGACCTGCCGGACCAGCGCGGGGGTGTGCGCGGCGCACAGCGTCTCGAAGGCCTGCGCGGGGGCGCTCACGGCGGAGTGCGGAGTGCGCCCCGGCGGTGATGCCCGCCGGAAGCCGGGCGTGCCCGCGGCCGTCCCGCCCCGCACCGTGGCCCGCGCGGCGGCGCCGGAGGGCGGCGTGGTCGGGGTCGGCCTGGTGGGCAGCTCCTCGGCGGCCGGAAGGACGGTGTTCGGACGGACGGTGTTCGGACGGGCCGTGTCCGGACGGGGAGTGTCCGGAAAAGCGGAGTCCGGGCAACCGGTGGCGAGTCGGCCGGTGGCGAGGCGCGCGGCATCGAGGCCGGCAGCGTCGAGGCGGGCCGCGTCGAGGCCGGCGGCATCGAGGCGTGCAGCGTCGAGGCGGGCCGCATCGAGGCGGGCGGCGTCGAGGCAGGCGGCATCGAGGCGGGCAGGGCCCGGGCGGGCGGCGGCCGGGTCCGGTGTGCGCCGTGCCGCCGGGCGCGGCTTCCGGTGGCGTCGTCGCCCGGTCATGCCGCGCGTCCTCCGTGCCGGTGGGCCGACCGGGCGCACGCCCCGCGGTCCCGAAGTGCGAAATGGTGCATACCCATATATTGGGCGACACGACGGCTATTGGTCTGCTCCGTGGATGAATGGTGTGTTGTTGGCAGCATGTCTGCGTGACGCAATTGACCGACCGCAGCACCCCGTTGTCCTCGCGTCTCCCGGCGCGCGCCCGGCGCACGCCCGATGCCGGTGAAACGGCGCTCGGCGGGGTGGTGGCGGCCGCCCTCGGACTGGGTGCCATGACGGTTCCGGTCCTGCTGATCTGGATCGCGGCGCCGTACCCGGACAACGGGCCCAGCGGCGCGCTCCACGTGGCCGCGGCGCTGTGGCTGGCGGCGCACGGGGTCGGCCTCGTCCGGCCCGACGCCCTGTCAGGGGCCGGCGCCCCCATCGGGCTGACGCCTCTGCTGCTCGCGGTGGTGCCGGTCTGGCTGATGTACCGCTCGGCCCGGTACACCGTCGAGGCGCGGGCCGAACGCCTCGGCCGGTACCACTCGGAGGAGGTGGAACCGCCGTACGCCGGCCCCACGATCGGGTGGCTGGCCGCGGGCTATCTCTCCGTCGGCGCGGCGGCCCTCGTCTACACGTCGGGCGGTCCGCTGCACCCCGACCTGCTCGACGCGCTGCTGCACCTGCCGCTCGTCGCCGGGGGCGCGCTGGGGTACGGGGTGTGGGCGGCGAGCGGACATCCGCGCGGGCCGCTGCCCGAGGCGGTCCGGGAGGCGGCCGACCGCGTTCCGGAACAGGTGCGGATCTTCCTCACCCCGGCCCGGCGGGACACCGCCCTGCGGGGCGCGGCGGCCGGCACCGCGCTGCTGCTGGCCGGGGGTGCCCTGCTCCTGCTGTTGTCCCTGGCCTGGCACGGGTTCGTGGGGGAGCAGCCGTTCCTGCGGTTCCCCGAGGCCTGGTCCGGCCGCTGCGGGATGCTGCTGCTGGCCCTCGTCCTCGTCCCGAACGCCGTGGTGTGGGGGGCCGCCTACGGGCTCGGCCCGGGCTTCACCCTGGGCGCGGGCAGCGTCGTGGGGCCGCTCGGCGCGTCCGGGTACCCGTCCCTGCCGGCTTTCCCGCTCCTCGCCGGGCTGCCCGAGCAGGGACCGGGCGGACCCGGCACCTGGTGGGTCGCGGCGGTGCCCGTCGCGGCCGGGCTGGGCGTCGGCTGGTGCACCGCGCGGGCCGCGGTGCCACCGGCGGGCGCGGACACCCCGGGGCGGCCCGCGGGCCCGGCCGCAGCGCAGGACAGGACGACGGCCGTCCGGGACGGCAGGGCCTCCGCCTCGGATAGCAGGGTCTGCGGCCCGGACGGCAGGGTCTGCGACCCGGACGAGCGGCGGGAGCAGACCTTTCGGAGCGTCCGGGAGACGGCTCTGACGGGCGCGCTGTCCAGCGTCGGCTGCCTGCTGGCCACGGCGCTGCTCACCGGGCTCGCCGACGGACCGCTCGGTCGACGGGGGCTCGCCGCCTTCGGCCCGAGCTGGTGGCTGACCGGCCCGGCCGCCCTGGCCTGGACCCTCCTGGTCGGAATCCCCACCGCACTGGTCCTGCGCTGGTGGTGGATCCGCGAACGGCGCCGGGCGCCCGGCGCCGAGCGATGGCTCCGGTCGCGCCTGCACACGCTGCGCCCGCCGGCTGCCCGGCTGCGGGCCCGGACGGGCCGGGTGTTCACGCGCCTGCGGGCATCCCGGCTGTACGGCCTGCTGCGCTCGACGGGACCGGGCCGCCGGACCGGACCGGCCACGGAGGGGGACAGGGCAACGGAGGGCGGGAGGACGGCGGACAAGGCGACCACGGGCGGGGCGACCACGGGCGGGGCGACCGCGGACGGGGCCACGGCAGAGGGGACACCGGCCGACGGGGCGACGGCGGACGGGGCGACGGCGGCCCCGGAGCCCGGGCAACCGGGGGCGAACGGACCTCATGCACCGGGCTCAGGGAAGCCGGGAACGGTGAAAGGACCGCATGCCCCGGGGTCGGGAAAACCGGCACCGGCGAACAGTCCGCACGCACCAGGACCGGCGAACGGTCCGCACGCACCAGGACCGGCGAACGGTCCACACGCAGCGGGGGCGGCGAAGCGCGCACCAGGACCGGCGAACGATCCGCACGCACCGGGACCGGCGAAGCGCGCACCAGGACCCGCAAACGATCCGCACGCACCGGGACCGGACCAGCAGGAGGGAACTCCGGGACCGCCGGCGCAGCGCGACCGCCACGGCCGCAGGGGTGGTCACGGCAGCAGGGGTGGTCACGGCCATCGCGGCGGCACGGACGGCGCCCCCGACCCCGCGGTCGCCGGTGCCCGGCCCCTGCGGCGCAGGCCGGACCGTCCGTCGCTGCCCGGCAGCCGCCCCTCCCCGGCGGACGAGCGCGACGACGGGCGCGGCTCCTGGCTCCCCCTGCCCCGGACCGGCCCGGCCGCCGATCCGCCGCCACCCTCCGCCGGACGAACGGCTTCCCGGTCTCTCTGGCCGCCGCTGCCGCGCAGACGCCGTGCCGCCGACGACCTGCGGCCACCCGCACCGGGACCGCAGCTCCCCCCGGCCCGGCGCGGCGCTGGGGCGGGGACCCGGGACGGCGGCTCCGGGCGCTCGGGCGGGACCCCCGAACGCCGGCCCGCTCCGGACGAGCCCCGCCATGCCGACCGCGCGCCGAACGGCCGGTCCCGCTCCCTGTGGACGCGGCTGCGCCGCACCCGCGGAGCGCCGTCCTCCGGCGGTGGGCAGGGGCCGACAGAGGCGAGGCGGGTGGAGGAGCCGACAGAGGGGCCGGTGCACGGACCTGCGGAGGCGTCGGCAGAGGGGGCGGCGCACGGACCGGCGGAAGAGCCGACGCACGGACCGGCGGAGGAGCCGACGCACGAACCGACCGATGGGCCGACGGACTGACGGACTGACCCGACGCCCCTCCCGGCGGACCGTTCCCGACCGCCGCGCCCCGGACCTCCCTGCCGCGCGCAGCGAAGGTCGTCCGGAGTCCGCCGACGGGCTGCACCCCACCAACCTCGGCCGGCTGGTGCTGAACGAGCCGGGGCCGCTGCCCTTCAGCGGCAGAGCACGTCGAGCCCTTCAGCGGCAGAGCGCGTCGAGATCCGCGGAGAAGGACGGGAACGCGGCTTGGGCCTCGGTGATGATCTCCCGGGCGGGCCGGCGCGGTGTGGTCGCGTGCCGCGCGGCGAGCTCGGCCAGGGCCGCGTCGGGGCTCGCCTCCCGCTCCTCGTACAGCGCGGCCTCCATCGGGCCGAAGCCGTCGGCCAGCACCCACAGGAAGTCGGAGAGGCAGCCGGCCACCACGCCGCGCTCGCCCTCGGAGCCCATGAAGATCACCGGCTGTTCGGCGAGGGGACGGCCGGCCCGTATGCACCAGAGGGCCGCGAGTCCGCCGCCGCCGTTCTGGCCGAAGATCCGGTAGGCGTCGCCGTCCAGCTCCTGGTTCCCGGTCCACTGGCGCAGCCACCGGGTCGTCCGCTCCGGGGAGTCGAAGGCGCCGTACGGCTCGAAGTCGACGCCCTCGCCCTCCTCGCCGTAGTCGAACTCGACCCGGGCGACGTCGGACAGGGCGGGCGGGAAGCGGCGGTCGTCGCCGGGCGTGTCGGTCATGCGGATCATTGTGTACGCCGCCACCGACAGCGCCCCGCGGGTCAGTTGCGGGTGCTCAGCAGCGGGCGCAGCTGCTCGGGGAGCAGGTCCTCGCAGGAGTGCCGGGACGACTGGGTCAGGGCGTCGTTCACGCAGGTGTAGTAGTCGCGGTAGACGATCTGGAAGGAGAACGTCGCCGCGACGATCGCCAGGGCGAGACTCCCGGTGACCAGTCCGCTGACCGCCGCCGTCGTCTGCTGCCGGGGGTTCCCGGCGGGTGCGCTTCCGGTGCCGTCGCCCGGTGTCCCCGGCTCGGCCGTGGCACCCGTCCCGACGTCCCCGGCCGCCGCGCCCGTCCGCGGGCGGACCGGCTTGCCGCGCAGGGAGCTGACGCCCCAGTAGAGCGCGAGGGCGCCCAGCAGCAGCGCCACCTCGGGAATGCTGAACAGCGCGAAGAAGAAGGCCCACATGCCCGCGAGCAGGGCGTAGCGGGCGCGCCGCTGGAGCGGGTCGGTCGGGTCCCAGCGCAGTCCGGCCGGGCCGCCCGGGCCCTTCTGTCCGCCCTGGCCGTCGGGGCCGCCGGTGTCGTTGCTCTGCTGCGGTCCCGGGCCGGGACGGGTGCCGAAGCCGCCGCTCTGCCGGCCGGGCTGACGGCTGCTCCACTGACTGCCCCAGGGCTGCTGCCGGTTCCGGCCGTCCTCGCCCTGCCCGTTACCGCCCTGCCCGCTGCCGTCCTGCCCGCTGCCGTCCTGCCCGTTGCCGTCCTGTCCGTCGCCGTGCCCGCCGTTCCCCCGGCCGCCGTTCCCCTGCCCGTCGCCGCTGCCGCCGTCCCCGCCGGGCCGGCCGTCGTGGTCGCCGCCCCGCGGGGTGCGGGGCCGCCAGGGCTGGTCCGGGCGGCCCTCCGGCGGGGGAGCGAAGGGGTTGTCCTCCCCGTCCGGGGACGGGGACGCCGAGGGCCGGCGCTCGCGCAGCAGCGGCACCGGCGCAGCCGCCGGTGCCCACGGCAGCCCCGCCGGGTCGAGGGAGGGTGCCGTGGAGAGCGGGAGTCGGAGAGCCGCGCGGCGGCGTCGGTCCGGCATCTGGAGTGAGTCTTCCCCTTGTGTCGTCGTCTCCCCTGGAGGGTCCGGGCCCTCCGGGGCCGGGCCCCGGGCGGGACGGGTCCGTGACGCAGACGCTACCTTCCGCGCGCGCCCCCGTCCCGTGGGGGCCGTTCGGTGTGCCGGTATCGTTGCTGACGTTCGAGGGCTTCGTAGGGTCTTCCGTATCGCGGGAATCCCTTCGTTTGTACGACTCTACGACCCGGGAACCCCGCCAACCGCAGGGTCCCTCCCCCGATTGCCGGGAGGGCTGCCACGAAAGAGCTCCTTGTGTCCTCGCACCGTCCCCGCTCCGGACCGGCCCGGCTGGTCGTGCTCGTCTCCGGTTCCGGTACGAACCTCCAAGCCCTGCTCGACGCGATCGCGGCCGCCCCGCAGGGGTACGGCGCCGAGATCGTCGCGGTGGGAGCCGACCGCGACGACATCGCGGGCCTCGAACGTGCCGAGCGTGCGGGGATTCCGACCTTCGTGTGCCGGGTGAAGGACCACCCCACCCGTGCCGCGTGGGATCTGGCGCTGGCCGAGGCCACCGCCGCGCACGGCCCCGACCTGGTCGTCTCGGCGGGCTTCATGAAGATCGTGGGCAAGGAATTCCTCGCCCGGTTCGGCGGCCGGTTCGTCAATACGCACCCCGCCCTGCTGCCCAGCTTTCCCGGCGCCCACGGCGTCCGCGACGCGCTCGCGGCCGGCGTGAAGGTGACCGGGTGCACCGTCCACTTCGTCGACGACGGCGTCGACACCGGCCCGATCATCGCCCAGGGCGTGGTCGAGGTGCGGGACGAGGACGACGAAGCCGCTCTGCACGAGCGGATCAAGGAAGTCGAGCGAGCGCTGCTCGTCGATGTCGTGGGGCGCCTGGCCCGCCACGGCTACAGCATTGATGGACGAAAGGTACATGTCGGTGAATAACGAGGGATCTGTGACCGCCGAGGGAACGCAGCGGCCCATCCGTCGCGCGCTGATCAGCGTCTACGACAAGACCGGCCTGGAGGAGCTGGCCCAGGGCCTGCACGCGGCGGGCGTCGAGCTGGTCTCGACCGGTTCCACGGCCGGGCGGATCGCCGCCGCCGGGGTGCCCGTCACCAAGGTCGAGGAGCTCACCGGATTCCCCGAGTGCCTGGACGGCCGGGTGAAGACCCTGCACCCGCGCGTCCACGCGGGCATCCTCGCCGACCTGCGGCTGGACGCGCACCGCGCGCAGCTCGACGAGCTGGGCGTCGCCCCGTTCGAGCTGGTCGTGGTGAACCTCTACCCGTTCCGGGAGACCGTCGCCTCCGGCGCGAGCCCCGACGCGTGCGTCGAGCAGATCGACATCGGCGGCCCCTCCATGGTCCGCGCCGCCGCGAAGAACCACCCGTCGGTGGCCGTGGTGACCAGCCCCGAGCGGTACGCCGACGTGCTGGCCGCGGTCCGCGACGGCGGCTTCGGCCTCGCGGCGCGCAAGCGGCTGGCGGCCGAGGCCTTCCAGCACACCGCGGCCTACGACGTGGCCGTGGCCTCCTGGTTCACCGGCAGCTACGCCCCCGAGGAGGGCTCCGCGGGCCTGCCGGAGTTCGTCGCCGGCGCCTGGGAGCGCAAGAACGTCCTCCGCTACGGCGAGAACCCGCACCAGGCCGCAGCCCTCTACACCGACGGCACCCCCGAGGGCATCGCCAACGCCGAGCAGCTGCACGGCAAGGAGATGTCCTTCAACAACTACATCGACACCGAGGCCGCCCGCCGCGCCGCGTTCGACCACGACGAGCCCTGCGTCGCGATCATCAAGCACGCCAACCCGTGCGGCATCGCGATCGCCGGGGACGTGGCGCAGGCGCACCGCCGGGCCCACGAGTGCGACCCGCTCTCCGCGTTCGGCGGCGTCATCGCCGTCAACCGCCCGGTGAGCGTGGCGATGGCCGAGCAGGTCGCCGAGATCTTCACCGAGGTGATCGCGGCCCCCGGCTACGAGGACGGCGCCGTCGAGGTGCTCGCCCGCAAGAAGAACATCCGGGTGCTGCGGGTCGAGGGCACGCCGCTCCAGCCGGGCGACCTCAAGCCGGTCTCCGGCGGTGTGCTGGTCCAGCAGAGCGACGCCTTCCAGGCCGAGGGCGACGACCCGGCCAACTGGACGCTCGCCACCGGCGAGCCGCTGGACGCGGCGGGCCTGCGCGGGCTGGCCTTCGCCTGGCGCGCCTGCCGGGCCGTCAAGTCCAACGCCATCCTGCTCGCCAAGGACGGCGCGACCGTCGGCGTCGGCATGGGCCAGGTGAACCGGGTCGACTCGGCGAAGCTCGCCGTGGAGCGGGCCGGCGCCGAGCGGGCGGCCGGTTCCTACGCCGCCTCCGACGCTTTCTTCCCGTTCCCCGACGGGCTGGAGGTGCTGACGGCGGCGGGCGTCAAGGCCGTGGTCCAGCCCGGCGGGTCGGTCCGTGACGAGCAGGTCGTCGAGGCCGCGCGGAAGGCGGGCGTGACGATGTACTTCACGGGGACGCGCCACTTCTTCCACTAGGACGCCGCTTCCACCGGGACGCCGCTTCCACCAGGGCCCCGCTTCCACCGGGACACGCCCGGAAGCAGGACACGCCCGGGACACGGCCCCGAAGCAGGACACGGCCCAGAAGCAGGACACCGCCCGGGCGGCGGGCAGGAGCGCCGTCTCAGGAAGTCCGTTCCGGAAGCCGGTTCCGGAAGCTCGTGGAGAAGCCCCGGCCCGTCGGCCGGGGCTTCTCCTGTCCCGGCCGACGGGCCGCTCCGGTCTCCGTGCCCCGGTCCCCGCGCACTCGGCGCGGAGTCCGGGGCTCCCCCGGGAGACCCCCTCCCCGTCGGCCACGATCCTCGCCCCGTGCCGGGCGGTGCGGAACCTCGGATCTGCGAGGGTCACCGCTCCCCGCGCGGGGTGTACTCCTGGAGGTGGCGCGCCACCCGGTCCGCGTAGCCGCGGTTGCGTTCCGGTACCCCGCCCGCTTCGTTCACCCGGGCGAACGAGGTCCGGTACGCCACGGCCACCAGCACTTGGCGGTCGCCCCGCAGGCCGGGGTCCAGGCGCGGCGCGATCACGCACAGATAGCGGCCGACGGCCGGGATGGACACCTCGGGCGGGAACGGCGGCTCCGGCTCGCCCGTCGCGGGCACCTCGTCCGGCGGGAGGTAGGAGCCGAGGACCCGGGGGGTCCACCGGGCGATCCCGTACTCGTCGCGGGCCGGGTCGGAGAGGTCCGGGTCGAAGTCGCTCTCCGCCTTGAGCAGCGCGGCGATGAGCGCCGGGGTCACCTCCTCCCGGGTGCAGCGGTGCGCGGCGTCGACGATCAGCCTGCGGTACGCCACCGGTACGCCCGCGTCCGTCCGTAACTCCTCCCGGCCGTAGGCGGCACGGGCCGCCTTCCCGTCCGCCGCGGCCCCGCCGTCGCCCTCGCTCAGCACGCCCAGGCCGTAGCCGAGGGCCGTCACCGCGACCGTGGCCGCGGCGGCGGACGCCCCGATCAGGGCCCGGGAGCGGCGCGCGGCCGGTCCGGACAGCCGCCGGGCGAGCCGCTTCGGCAGCCGCGGGGAGCGGCCCACCCCGGCCAGCTCCTCCACCCGGCGCAGCACCGCGCGGGCCGGGTGCGCGGCGCGCTCCTCGTGGGTGCGGGCGAGGCAGTCGGCGATGAGCCGGCGCCACTCCGGCGACAGGCCGGGGGAGAGCCGCAGCTCCTCGGCGCCGCGGGCGTACCGCACGGTCGCGTCGCGGCGGGCGGGGACGGAGGCGCCGGGCATCGGCAGCGTCCCGGTCAGCACCAGATGCGCGACCACGCCGAACGCCCAGACGTCGGCGGTCGGCCGGATCTGCTGGCCGCGCTCGCCGACCTCCGACCAGAGCAGCTCCGGAGGCGTGTAATCCGGGGTGGAGAACGCCGGGGTGTACGCGTGGGTGCCCTCCAGCTCGGCGGCCAGATTGAAGTCGCCGAGCCGCACCTCGGAGCCCCGGGAGTCCGGGCGGTCCAGCAGCAGGACGTTGCCGGGCTTGAGGTCGCCGTGCACCCAGCCCGCCTGGTGCAGCTGCGCCAGCCCCTCGGCGATCTGCGCGAGCAGGGCCGGGCCGTCCGCCACCGGCCCGCCGCCGGCCCGCTCGACGACGGCGTCCAGCGACTCCCGGGCGCGCTCCAGGACGAGCACGGTGGCGCCGTCCAGCTCCGGGTGCTCCGGATCGTCGACGGTCAGCGCCTCGTACATCCGGATCAGCCGCGGGCGGCGCAGCCTGCGGTGCAGGTCCAGCTCGCGCCCGGCCAGCTCCGCGAGATGGCGCAGCTGGCGGGGCGTCCGGGTGCCGGTGGGAAGGAACTTGAGCGCCGCGGTCGTGGGCAGGTCCGGCGGTCCGGCACCGGCCGGTGCGCGGCGCCGGGCCGCGTACACGCTGCCGAACGCCCCGCCGGCCAGCGGCTCGCGCACCTCCCAGCCGCCGACCCGGTACCCCTTGGGCACCTGCACCGTGAACGGGCCGCCGCTCACCCGGCCTTCCCCTCGACGACGCCGAGCTGGTCCTCCCGCACCAGGTCGAAGCGGAGGGCGAGGGAGACCAGCGACTCCTTCTTGCCGTTCAGCCGGGTGCCGCCGCCCGGGGCCGAAGGAGCGCTCTCCGGCGGCGGCTTGAGGCGCAGCTTCACCGCGAGATAGTCGATGTTCCACTGCACGGTGGTGCGGTTCACCGCGGGCCACACCGGCTTCAGGCGCTCCACGACCTGTTCGACCGTCGGGAGCGGGGCGTGGGGTTCCCCGCGCAGCCGCGGCTCGCACAGCGCGGCGAGGACGAGGAAGTAGCGCTTGCCGCGGTCCAGCGGGAAGGGCAGGGCGGTGGGTTCGCCGCCGGTGCCCTCGCTGTTCTCCAGGTAGTCGTGGCGCGGGGCCCAGACGTCGAAGCCCACCAGGTCGTTGCCGGCGGGCAGGACGACACGGGAGAACTCGAAGGGGACGGGCGCGTCGACGCGCCCCGGGCCGATCTTGATGTGCTCCCCGGCGCCCTCGGGGTTCTCCACGACATAGGTCTGCCGGCGGCTGCGGTTGGTCAGCGTCCAGAACGTGGCCGTCGCGGTGATCTCACCGGCCGAACGGGACACCCCCGCATGGTCGATCGCCAGATACGGACCGTCGCCGGAGGGCCGTATGTCCGTGCGGCCGAAGCGGAGCGTCGCCCCGGGCTCCAGCCGCAGCTGGGAGTCCGGACCCCGGGATCCGTCGGGCACCACGATGACGCTGAACACCTACGTTCCTCCCGGCCTGAGGATCGGCGGCGTCCAGGCTACTGAGACGCAGATCACGCCGGCAACGCGGCGCGAGGGGCGCACCGCCTTCTGCGGTGCGCCCCTCGGGAGTGCGTGTGCTGCCGGCGGCGGCCCTCAGTAGCGAGGGCGGTTGAACCAGGCGGCACCGTCGGCCTTGGCCAGGAACACGATGACGAGAATGCTGAGGATCGTGTGGACCAGGCCCACCAGGATGAACGGGTAGATGCCGAGCACCGCGGTGATCGAGGCGAAGACGATGGCGGTGACGCGTATGCCGTTGCCGCCCTTGCCGAACTTCGCGCCGAGGAAGACGGCGAGCACGCCCCAGGCCAGGACCACCACGGCGAGGCCGTAGATGGCGCCCGTCGAGAAGTCGGCGAGCTGCTGGAACTGCACGTCGTCCTTGTACAGCGGGTCGTCCTGGGCCTTGCCCACCGCGACGGCGGTGAACATGAAGAGCGCGGCGCCGATCACCTGGAACGCGGCGATCACGAAGAGCAGGATCCGGGAGGCGGTCACGCCGCCCGGCATGCTCGTCGGAGCGCCGCCCGGGTAGCCGCCGTACCCCTGGCTGACCGGCGGGGCCTGCGGGTAGCCGTAGCCGGGCTGGCCGGGGGGCTGCTGCTGCGGGTAGCCGTAGTTCTGGCCCTGCTGGGGCTGGGCATACGGGTTGTTCGGGTCGGGATAGCTCATGACTTCCTCCGAGCGCTGGTACGGATGACAAGCGCGCACGGAGGTTGGATCCGTCAAGTGCAACAGCGGCCCGCCCCCGTAACGCCGCGATTCCGCACTATCGTCGTGCCCGTGTCAACAGATTGTCCAGCCAAGATCCTCAAAGGTGGCGAATCGGTAACCTTCATGAGACGGAAGCCCTGATTGGATCGACCGGACCCCGATCCGGGAGGATGGACCCATGACCGCCCAGATTCTCGACGGCAAGGCCACCGCAGCCGCGATCAAGTCCGAGCTCGCCGCCCGCGTGGAGGCCCTCCGGGCCCGTGGCATCACCCCGGGTCTCGGGACCCTGCTGGTCGGGGACGACCCGGGCAGCAAGTGGTACGTCGCGGGCAAGCACCGCGACTGCGCGCAGGTGGGCATCGCCTCCATCCAGCGGGAGCTGCCCGGGACGGCCACCCAGGACGAGATCGAGGCCGTGGTCCGGGAGCTCAACGAGGACCCGGCCTGCACTGGCTACATCGTCCAACTGCCGCTGCCCAAGGGCATCGACACCAACCGGGTCCTGGAGCTGATGGACCCGGCCAAGGACGCCGACGGGCTGCACCCCACCAACCTCGGCCGGCTGGTGCTGAACGAGCCGGGGCCGCTGCCCTGCACGCCCAACGGCATCATCACGCTGCTGCGCCGGCACGGTGTGGAGATCAACGGCGCCCATGTGGTGGTCGTCGGCCGCGGTGTGACCGTCGGCCGCTCGATCGGTCTGCTGCTCACCCGCAAGTCCGAGAACGCCACCGTCACCCTCTGCCACACCGGCACCCGTGACCTCTCCGCCCAGCTGCGCCAGGCGGACATCGTGGTCGCCGCCGCCGGTGCCACCCACATCGTGAAGCCGGAGGACGTGAAGCCGGGCGCCGCCGTGCTGGACGTGGGCGTGAGCCGGGACGAGGACGGCAAGATCGTCGGCGATGTGCACCCCGGCGTGGCGGACGTCGCCGCCTGGATCTCCCCGAACCCCGGCGGGGTCGGCCCGATGACCCGCGCCCTGCTGGTGCAGAACGTCGTCGAGGCGGCCGAACGGCATGCGCTCGCCGCAGGCTGACCGGGAAGGGGCGGTGGCAGCCATGGCTGAAGAGACCGGCCCGGACCGGACGTCCGGATCCGCCGACGCCGACGGCGCGGCGGCGGAGACCGCGCCGAACGAGACCGCGTTGAACGAAGCTGCGCCGAACGAGACCGTGCCGAACGAGGCTGCGGACGCCGCCGGGACGACGGACGGCGCCGCCACGGACGCGCAGGCCACGGACGCGCCCGACGCGAATGCTGCCGCCTCGGCCTCCGCCTCGGCGGGCGGCCCGGGCACGGACGGCGCGGCGGGCGACTCCGGTACGCGTACCGCTTCTGACGAGGTGCGCACTGGTCCTGACGACGCGCGCACCGGTTCTGACGCAGAGGCCGACGCCGAGACCGGTTCCGGTGCCGAGGCCGGCTCCGGTGCGGAGTCGGCGGACGCCGAGGGGGTCCGGCCCGCCCGCAGCCGCCGGTTCCCCCGGCTGACCCGGGACACCGCCCGGCCGGAGGGCGGCGGACGGGCCGCGTCCGGCGGGGCACCCGCCCCCGCGCGCCAGTGGCCGCTGCTCGCCGTCATCGGCGGGACCGCGGTCGGCCTGCTGGTCGTCGCGACCGACGCGGGCCGGGCGGGCACGCTCATCATCGGGCTCTCGCTGATCGCGGCCGCGGTGCTGCGGCGCGTCCTGCCGTCGGTGGGCATGCTGGCCGTGCGGTCGAAGTTCACCGACATGGCGACCTACGGCGGACTGGGCCTGGTCATCGTGCTGCTGGCGATGATGATTCAGCCCAGTCCCTGGCTGGACATCCCGTGGCTGGAGGACGTGGCGCACTTCTCCGTGGAGTGACGTCCCTCTGCGGTGACTTCCCCCTGCGGTGACTTCTCCCTGCGGTGGGTTCCCGTGGCCGGGCCGCCGTGAGTGAACCGCCGGTCCGGTGCCGGAGCGTTTCCGGCCGGGCACGTGCGGTGAATTCCGTGTGCAGCGATGAACCGAACAGCGGCGCCCGTCCTCTCCCCCGTGGGAGGACGGGCGCCGCTGCGTTTCCCAAGCGGAACCGGAATGCCGGCGTTCTCCAGGTGCCGGCCCGACGGGCCGACGGGCGCGGAGTCCGCTCCGGTAGCCCGGTGCCGCCCATAGAGGATCTTGGAACGAGCCCGGGGACTCAATGGGCCGTGGCGGCCTGTGGCACGGCGGTGACCGTTCCATCGAGGTGCTGCGCTTACGCAACAACTGTCACCCGGTTGCAACCGCGCACCCGCGAGCCAGTGCGACAATCGGAAGGACCGAGGGGCGCGTAGGGGGCGCAGTCCCGGTGCGCTTGTCCGCACGCCCCTCCGGAGGGAATTGACATCCCCGGTGATGCATCACCGTGTGCGGTCCCGGGCCAGAGCCTCGGGGGAGGGCTCACGGCGCCGGGAGGACACCAGCACGGCACGGGGGGAACAGGGGGAGGCACATGCCTCGTTGGAGGGCGCTGCCGGAAGAGCTCGATCCGCAGGTGCGGGAGTTCGCCGGCCAGCTCCGCAGGCTCGTCGACCGCAGTGGCTTGGGTATCGCCGCCGTGGCGGACCGGACCGGCTACAGCAGGACGTCGTGGGAGCGCTATCTCAACGGGAGGCTGCTGCCTCCCCAGCGCGCCGTGATCGCCTTCGCGGAGGTGACCGGGGCCAACTCCGGCCACCTGACCACGATGTGGGAGCTCGCGGAGCGTGCCTGGAGCCGTTCCGAGATGCGGCACGACGTGACGATGGAGGCGATCCGGGTCTCCCAGGCGCGGGCCGCGCTGGAGGAGTTCGAGGCGAAGGGCGGGAAGAAGCCCGGGCCGGGCAAGCGGGCCGCACCGCCGGTCCGTCGCGGCGGCGCCAAGGACACCGGCGGGCCGCAGTCGCCGGCCACGGCGGCCGGCCCTGGTGCCGACGGGCCGGGGGCCGTGTCGCCCACCGGGGCGGGTGGGGACGGGCGGCCGGGTGCCGTGGACGGTTTCGACCCCGTGACACCGCCGGAACGGCCGGACGGCGACGACCGGCCGCGCCGCTGGACGGCGCTGCTGGTCAGCGGTGTCGTGGGCGCCCTGCTGCTGGTCACCGCCGCCGTGCTTCTCTTCGGCCCCGGCTCCGGCGGCGACGAGGAGGTGCGGGCGGCCAAGCCCGCCCCGAAGCCGACCGTGTCGAAGACCCCGAAGCTGCCGGCCGGGGTGAAGTGCACCGGTGAAGCCTGCTCGGGCAAGGACCCGGAGACCATGGGCTGCGGCGGCAAGTACGCGAAGACGGTGGCCGACGCGACGGTCGGCACCGCGTTCATCGAGGTCCGGCACAGCACCGTCTGCGCGGCGTCGTGGGCCCGGATCACCCAGGCCGCTCCCGGTGACACGGTCAAGATCACTGCGGACGGGCAGGCGGAGAGCGACGCGGCGGGCCCGGGCACCGAGGCGTACACGCAGATGGTCGCGGCGGAGGCGCCGGACGGGGCCGAGGGGTGCATCCGGACGCAGGCCGGTCAGCAGGGCTGCGCGCAGCCGCGCACCGGCTGACCGCGCGTTCTGCGCCTTCCGCCCCTGCCGGCCGCCGGCTCTCGTGGGCGGCCGGACCGGCCGCCCACGGGAGACGTCGGCCGCCGGCCGGGCCCCTCGGCCGCGGGACCCTACGGCTGCCGACCCCGCCGCCCACCGGACCCGCCGACCCCCGAATGTGCCGCCGGTCGCCCCCGCCGCCCGCCGGACCTGCCCGTTCCCGAGTGGGAAGGGTGCGGAGGGCGGCCCCGCCGGCCGGGCCGCGTGGGCGGAGGGAGGGGTTCCGCGGGCCCGTGCCCATAGGGGCGGATCCGGCCATCGATCCGGCTGAAATTCGTAGGCATGGCCCTGGGGGAGGGGGGAAGGCGTTCGGCACCCCCCACGGGTACGGTCCACCCCCCGGCGGCCGCTCGCCATCCCCCCCTCAGGGCGAGCGGCCGCCACCCCTTTGCGGGGAGGCCGGCCGCTGGGCAGGAGGCCGCCCGTGCCGGAGGCCGGGGCTCGGGTGAGCCCGCGGGGGCTCCGGTGAGCCGCACCACACGGGCCCGGGGGTTCGTGGAGGGCCGCGCAGGATAGCCTGACGGGCGGGTCTCCCGCAGTACCCAAGAAGGCTGACGCCGGGCCGGAGACCCACCACACAGGGCAGGGACACCCACCGCCAGGTTCGCAAGCAGGAGATCGCCATGACCCGCACTCCCGTCAATGTCACCGTCACCGGCGCCGCCGGCCAGATCGGCTACGCGCTGCTCTTCCGCATCGCCTCCGGTCACCTCCTCGGCGCGGACGTGCCGGTCAAGCTCCGCCTGCTGGAGATCCCGCAGGGGCTGAAGGCCGCCGAGGGCACCGCCATGGAGCTCGACGACTGCGCGTTCCCGCTGCTCCAGGACATCGAGATCACCGACGACCCGAACGTGGGCTTCGCCGGTGCGAACGTCGCCCTGCTGGTCGGCGCCCGCCCCCGCACCAAGGGCATGGAGCGCGGTGACCTGCTCGAGGCCAACGGCGGCATCTTCAAGCCGCAGGGCAAGGCCATCAACGACCACGCCGCGGACGACATCAAGGTGCTCGTCGTCGGCAACCCGGCCAACACCAACGCGCTGATCGCCCAGGCCGCCGCCCCGGACGTGCCGGCCGAGCGCTTCACCGCGATGACCCGCCTGGACCACAACCGTGCGCTGTCCCAGCTCTCGAAGAAGACCGGTGTCCCGGTCTCCGAGATCCGGAAGCTCACGATCTGGGGCAACCACTCGGCCACCCAGTACCCGGACATCTTCCACGCCGAGGTCGCGGGCAAGAACGCCGCCGAGGTCGTGAACGACGAGCAGTGGCTGGCCGACAGCTTCATTCCGACCGTGGCCAAGCGCGGCGCCGCGATCATCGAGGCCCGGGGCGCGTCCTCGGCCGCCTCCGCCGCCAACGCCGCCATCGACCACGTCCACACCTGGGTCAACGGCACCGCCGAGGGCGACTGGACCTCCATGGGCATCCCGTCGGACGGCTCCTACGGCGTCCCGGAGGGCCTCATCTCCTCCTTCCCGGTCACCACCAAGGACGGGAAGTACGAGATCGTGCAGGGCCTGGAGATCAGCGACTTCTCCCGGACCCGCATCGACGCCTCGGTGGCGGAGCTCGCCGAGGAGCGCGACGCCGTCCGCGGTCTCGGCCTGATCTGATCCGCACCACCGCGCCCGCCCCGGCGCACCCGAAGCGCCCCCGGACGGCACCGCCGCCGGGGGCGCTTCGGCGTTGTGGCCCGCCTCACTCCTGACGATGTGTGGGTGGTCACAACCCATGTCCAGAGTTGGGTGGTTATGAGAGTCTCCGGGTGGGCGGTTCCTCAGCCGCCACGTGAGACAGGCCACTTAGCGTTAACCTTTAGGCATACGTTTTTGAGTTCGGGATAGGGGTCCCTGCTGCTGGGTTGCACCCAGCGCGGAACATTTCAGGCAGGGAAGGCAGAACTCAACGTGTCGGCAACTGAGACGATCCACGTAGACGGCGTGTGGCGCGCCGCCGCATCCGGTGCCACCCGCGAGGTCCTCGACCCCGCCGACGCCAAGACTCTGGCGCTGGTGGCCGAGGCCGGCGCGGACGACACCGAAGCGGCCATCGCCGCCGCCCGGCGTGCCTTCGACTCCGGCCCCTGGCCGCACACCCCCGTCGCCGACCGCGCCGCGCTGCTGCGCCGCGTCGCCGACCTGCTCCAGCGGGACCGCGAGGACATCGCGCTCATCGAGAGCCGGGACACCGGCAAGACCCTGGAGGAGGGCCGGGTCGACGTCGACGACGTGACCAACGCCTTCCGTTACTTCGCGGACCTCGTGATGAACGAGAGCGGCGGCCGGGTCGTGGACGCCGGTTCCCCCGAGGTGCACAGCGTCGTCGTGCACGAGCCGGTGGGCGTCTGCGCGATGATCACCCCCTGGAACTACCCGCTGCTCCAGGCCAGCTGGAAGGTGGCCCCGGCCCTCGCCGCGGGCAACACCTTCGTGCTCAAGCCCAGCGAGGTCACCCCGCTGTCCACCGTCCACCTGGTGAAGCTGCTTCTCGAGGCGGGCCTGCCGAACGGTGTCGCCAACCTGGTCACCGGCGCGGGCGACCCGGTCGGCGCCCGGCTCTCCGACCACCCGGACGTCGACCTCGTCTCCTTCACCGGCGGCCTCGCCAGCGGCACCAAGGTCATGCAGGCCGCGGCGCCCTCGGTGAAGAAGGTGGCCCTGGAGCTGGGCGGCAAGAACCCCAACGTCGTCTTCGCCGACGCGTGCGCGACCGAGGAGGGCTTCGACACCGCCGTGGACCAGGCCCTCAACGCGGCCTTCATCCACAGCGGCCAGGTGTGCTCCGCCGGTGCCCGGCTGATCATCGAGGAGTCGGTGCGCGACCGGTTCGTCGCCGAGCTCGCCCGCCGGGCCGAGAAGATCAAGCTCGGCCGCGGCACCGAGGACGGCGTCGAGTGCGGCCCGCTCGTCTCCGCGCAGCAGCTCGCCAAGGTCGAGGCGTACGTCGCCTCCGCCCGCGAGGAGGGCGCGGTGGTGCGCTGCGGCGGCAACCGCCCCGAGCCGACCGAGGTGCGCCCCGCCACCGGCTACTTCTACGAGCCGACCGTCCTGGACTACTGCCACGGCGAGATGCGGGTGGTGCGCGAGGAGACCTTCGGGCCCATCCTCACCGTGGAGACCTTCCACACCGAGGACGACGCCGTCGCCCTGGCCAACGACACCGAGTACGGCCTCGCGGGCGCCGTGTGGACCTCCGACGCGGGCCGTGCGCGGCGTGTCGCCGGACGGCTCCGGCACGGCACCGTGTGGATCAACGACTACCACCCGTACCTCCCGCAGGCCGAGTGGGGCGGCTTCGGCAAGTCCGGCATCGGCCGTGAGCTGGGCCCGGCCGGGCTGGCGGAGTACCGCGAGTCCAAGCACGTGTACCAGAACCTGAACCCGCGCCCCGTGCGCTGGTTCTCGGGCTGACCGCCCGACTGTTCGCAGCACCGCGCATCACGCACGCACTTTGCAGAGGAGCACAACCCCTTGACTGTTTACGACTACGTCGTGGTCGGCGGCGGCACGGCGGGATCGGTGATCGCCTCCCGCCTCACCGAGAACCCGGATGTCACCGTCGCCGTGATCGAGGGCGGCCCGTCCGACGTCGACCGTCCCGACGTCCTCACCCTGCGGCGCTGGCTCGGCCTGCTCGGTGGGGACCTGGACTACGACTACCCCACCACGGAGCAGCCGCGCGGCAACTCCCACATCCGGCACAGCCGCGCCAAGGTGCTCGGCGGCTGCTCCTCGCACAACACCCTGATCAGCTTCAAGCCGCTGCCCGGTGACTGGGACGAGTGGGCCGAGGCCGGGGCCGACGGCTGGGACGCGGCGTCCATGGACCCGTTCTTCCACAAGCTGCGGAACAACATCGTCGCCGTCGACGAGAACGACCGGAACGCCATCGCCCGGGACTTCGTCGACGCCGCGCAGGCCGCGCTCGACGTCCCCCGCGTGGAGGGCTTCAACAAGAAGCCGTTCCACGAGGGGGTCGGCTTCTTCGACCTGGCCTACCACCCGGAGAACAACAAGCGGTCCTCCGCCTCCGTGGCCTACCTCCACCCGCACATGGAGGCCGGCGACCGCCCCAACCTCCACCTGCTGCTGGAGACCTGGGCGTACAAGCTGGAGCTGGACGGCTCGCGCGCCACCGGCGTCCACGTCCGCTCCAAGGACGGCGCGGAAGAGCTGATCGAGGCCCGCCGCGAGGTGCTGGTCTGCGCCGGCGCGGTGGACACCCCCCGGCTGCTGATGCACTCCGGCATCGGGCCGCGGAAGGACCTGGAGGCGCTGGGGATCCCGGTCTCGGTCGACCTGCCGGGCGTCGGCGAGAACCTGCTCGACCACCCCGAGTCGGTCATCGTCTGGGAGACCGACGGGCCCATCCCGGAGAACTCCGCGATGGACTCGGACGCCGGGCTCTTCGTGCGCCGCGACCCCGAGTCGCGCGGGCCGGACCTGATGTTCCACTTCTACCAGATCCCGTTCACCGACAACCCGGAGCGGCTGGGCTACGAGAAGCCCGAGCACGGCGTGTCGATGACCCCGAACATCCCCAAGCCGCGCAGCCGCGGCCGGCTGTACCTGACCAGCGCCGACCCCGAGGTCAAGCCCGCGCTGGACTTCCGGTACTTCACCGACGAGGACGACTACGACGGCCGCACGCTGGTCGACGGCATCAAGATCGCCCGTGAGGTCGCGAAGACCGAGCCGTTCGCCCACTGGCTGAAGCGCGAGGTCTGCCCCGGCCCGGAGGTCACCTCCGACGAGGAGATCAGCAGTTACGCCCGCAAGGTCGCCCACACCGTCTACCACCCGGCGGGCACCTGCCGGATGGGCGCGGTCGGCGACGACCAGGCCGTCGTCGGCCCCGACTTGAAGATTCGCGGCCTCGACGGCATCCGCATCGCCGACGCCTCCGTCTTCCCCACGATGCCCGCCGTCAACCCGATGATCGGGGTCCTGATGGTCGGGGAGAAGTGCGCCGAATTGCTCCAGCAGACCACACCGGGAGGTGATGCGTGATGAGTACGACCACTGAGCCGGTGTTCTCCGTCCGCAACCTGTGGAAAGTCTTCGGTCCCAAGGCCGGCCGGATACCCGGCAGCCCCGAGGCCGAGCTGTCCGCCGAGGAACTGCGCCAGAAGACCGGCTGTACCGTCGCCGTCCGCGACGTCTCCTTCGACGTCCGCAAGGGCGAGGTCTTCGTCGTCATGGGCCTCTCCGGCTCCGGCAAGTCCACGCTCGTCCGGTGTCTGACCCGGCTCATCGAGCCCACCAGCGGCGAACTGGCCATCGACGGCGAGGACGTGCTGGGCATGGACTCCGGGCGGCTGCGCGAACTGCGCCGCCACCGCGCCGCCATGGTCTTCCAGCACTTCGGCCTGCTGCCGCACCGCACCGTCCTCGACAACGTCGCCTACGGCCTGGAGATCCAGGGCGTGAAGAAGGCCGAACGACGCGCCCGGGCCGCCGAGATGGTGGAGAAGGTCGGCCTCGCCGGCTTCGAGCAGCGCCGCCCCAGCCAGCTCTCCGGCGGCCAGCAGCAGCGCGTCGGCCTGGCCCGCGCCCTCACCGTCGACCCCGAGGTGCTCCTCTTCGACGAGCCGTTCAGCGCCCTCGACCCGCTCATCCGCCGCGACATGCAGGAAGAGGTCATCCGCCTGCACCGCGAGGAGGGCCGGACGATGGTCTTCATCACCCACGACCTCAGCGAGGCGCTGCGCCTGGGCGACCGGATCGCGCTGATGCGCGACGGCGAGATCGTCCAGCTGGGCACCCCCGAGGAGATCGTGGGCTCCCCGGCCGACGACTACGTCCGGGAGTTCGTCCGCGACGTGGCCCGCGAGCAGGTCATCACCGTCCGCAGCGCGATGCGCCCGCTGGACGCCGGTGAGTCCGTGACCGGTCCCGCGCTCGCCCCCAGCGCCACCGTCTCCCAGGCCATCGCGGCCGTCGCCCGCTCCGGCGACCCGGCCGCCCGGGTCATGTCCGACGGCAAGCTGCTCGGCATCGTCGACCACGAGCGCCTGCTCGGCGTCGTCGCCGGCACCGAGGGCGAACCGGAAGGCGAGGAGGTGCCGGTCTGATGGCCACCGTCACCGCCGCCGAGAGCGCCGGCCCGATCCGGCCGCTCTCCGCTCTCCTCCGCAACCGCGCCCTCGGCAAGCTGCTGCTGCTCGCCGTCGCCGCGGCTGTGCTGGTGCCCCTCGCCGACGCGCAGTGGGCGTCGGGCCTGTGGCCCAAGGCACTCACCGTCGACCTGACCGAGCCGCTCGGCAAGGCCAGCGACTGGATCAGCGACAACCGCGACAGCCACCCGCTGTTCCTGTACTTCTTCGGGCACATCAGCAACGCCGTCGTGCTCTCCGTACGCGGGGTCTACCTGCTGCTGCTCGCCCTCGGCTGGGCCGGGGTCACGGCCGCCGCCGGGCTGATCGCCTGGCGTCTGGCGGGCATCCGTCTCGCGCTCACCGCCCTGGCCTCCATCGTGGTGTGCGGCCTGCTCGGCATGTGGGTGCCGACCATGCAGACCCTCGCGCTGATGGTCGTGGCGGTCGCCTTCTCCGTCATCCTGGGCGGACTGCTCGGCCTCGCCGCCGGGCTCTCCGAGCGGATGTACCGCGGGCTGCGGCCCGTGCTGGACACCATGCAGGTGCTGCCCGCCTACTCGTACCTGCTCCCCATGGGGATGGTCTTCGGCAACGGCGTGCCGGCCGCGGTCATCGCGACCGTCATCTACGCGGTGCCGCCGATCACCCGGCTCACCGCCCTGGGCCTGCGCAACGCCGACGCCGGGGTCATGGAGGCCGTCGCCTCCCTCGGCGCCACCGGCCGGCAGCGGCTGCTGACCGCCCGGCTGCCGCTCTCCCGCAAGGAGCTGCTGCTCGGCGTCAACCAGACGATCATGATGGCGCTGTCCATGGCCGTCATCGCCTCCGTCATCGGCGCGGGCGGTCTCGGCGACCGCGTCTACCAGGCCCTGTCCTCGGTGGACGTCGGCGCCGCGCTCGCCGCGGGCATCCCGATCGTGCTGCTCGCCGTCGTCCTCGACCGGACGACGGGCGCGGCCGGTGAGCGGATCGGCGCCGAGCCGACCGGCTCCCCGCTGCTGCGCGGCTGGCGCGGCTGGACCGCCGTCGCCGCCGTCACCGCGGTCCTCGCCCTCGCCGCGCGCCTGTCGGGCAGCCTCACCTGGCCGGAGAGCTGGACCGTCGCCATCGCCGAGCCGGTCAACACGGCCAAGGACTGGATGGTCGACCACATCTACACCGGTGTGCCGGTCGTCGGCGGTACCGCCGACTGGGCCGGGCACTTCACCTCGTGGATCCTCGACCCGCTGCGCAGCGGCCTCCAGGGCATGCCCTGGTGGCTGGTGCTGCTGGTCGTGGCCGCGCTGGCCTGGCTGATCGGCACCTGGCGCACCGCGCTGACCGCCGTTCTCGCCATGGCCACCATCGGCGTCCTCGGCGTGTGGAAGCCCTCGCTGGACACGCTGTCCCAGGTGCTGGCCTCGGTGGCGGTCACGCTGGTGCTCGGCTTCGCCATCGGTATCGCCGCGGCCCGCAGCGCCCGGGTGGAGAAGCTGCTGCGACCCGTGCTGGACGTCTTCCAGACCATGCCGCAGTTCGTGTACCTGATCCCGGTCGTGGCGCTGTTCATGGTCGGCCGTGCCCCGGCGGCGGCGGCAGCCATCGTCTACGCGCTGCCCGCCGTCATCCGCATCACCACCACGGGGCTCCGTCAGGTCGACCCGGCCGCCCTGGAGTCCGCCCGGTCCATGGGCGCCACCAGCCTCCAGCAACTGCGCCAGGTCCAGCTGCCGCTGGCCCGCCCGGCGCTGCTGCTCGCCGTCAACCAGGGCGTCGTCCTGGTCCTCGCGGTCGTCGTCATCGGCGGACTCGTCGGCGGCGGTGCGCTCGGCTACGACGTGGTGGCGGGCATCGCGCGCGGTGAGCTGGCCACCGGCCTGGTCGCCGGCGCCGCGATCGTCTGCCTCGGGCTGATGCTCGACCGCGTCACCCAGCCCACGGAACGCCGGAAGGGGGCCTGACATGGCTCGGATACGTATGCGGACGAAGCTGCTCGCCGCTCTCGCCTCCGGTGCCGCCCTGCTCGGTGCGAGCGGCTGCGGCGCGGCGGACATGACCAAGCAGGGGTCGCCGTACGCCAACGCCGAGGGTGCGAAGAGCGTGACGCTCTCGGTCCAGTCCTGGGTCGGTGCGCAGGCGAATGTCGCGGTGGCGAAGTACCTGCTCGAGAACCAGCTGGACTACCGCGTGGACACCGTCCAGGTCGACGAGATCCCCGCCTGGGACGCGCTCGGCCAGGGCCGGGTGGACGCGATCCTGGAGGACTGGGGCCACCCGGAGCAGGAACAGCGGTACATCAAGGACAAGAAGACGATCACCGCCGGCGGTGATCTGGGGGTGACCGGCCACATCGGCTGGTTCGTGCCCAAGTACTTCGCGGACAAGCACCCGGACGTCACCGACTGGAAGAACCTCAACAAGTACGCGGACCAGTTGAAGACCCCGGAGAGCGGCGGCAAGGGCCAGCTGCTCGACGGTTCGCCGTCGTACGTCACCAACGACAAGGCGCTGGTGAAGAACCTCCACCTGAACTACCAGGTGGTGTTCTCCGGCTCCGAGGCGGCGCAGATCACCCAGATCAAGCAGTTCGCCAAGCAGAAGAAGCCGTTCCTGACGTACTGGTACGAGCCGCAGTGGCTGTTCAACCAGGTGCCGATGGTCGAGGTGAAGCTGCCGAAGTACACGGACAAGTGCGGTGCGAAGGACCCCGAGGCCATCGACTGCGCGTATCCGAAGACTCCGCTGCAGAAGAACTTCAACACCGACTTCGCGAAGAAGGGCGGCAAGGCCGCCGAGTTCCTCAAGAAGTTCCACTGGTCCAAGGACGACCAGAACGAGGTGTCGGAGATGATCGCCGCCGACAAGCTGGCTCCCGAGGAGGCGGCCGAGCGGTGGGTCAAGAAGCACCCGGATGTCTGGAAGGCCTGGATGCCGTAGGGGTGTAGCAGGCTTGCAGCGCCCGCGGCGGAACGTTTTTCGTTCCGTGGCGGGCGCTGCTGCTGTTTCGGGGGGTTACGGGGGTGCGGGGTGCGGGGTGCGGGGTGCCTTGCCGGGCCGGGGTTCGGGCGCGGGTGCTGCGTGGGCGGGCGGGTGACGGGGCCTCCGGGGTGGGGGGTTCCGGAACGTATATTTACGGCCCTCGGGCGGCCTCCTTGCTCCAATTCTTATACCGGTATTAGTATCACG